>CANHRW010000209.1 GCA_947462865.1 Bacteroidota bacterium
CCACTTCCCTTCACTGAGTTGCCAGTTACTATATTCTGAGCACATGAAGGCACAATTGAACTTGGGTTGACAGAAGTTGTCAAATCGGCCTTATAGCCCACAACAGATACCACATCAATAAACCTATTAAGTGAAGTCGCCCCGCACACATGGGAATTGATATCAAAAATTGAAAAATCGACAGGATATTCAGTAATAGCACCTGAAGGAGCATTTCGGAATGTAATAGTAAAAGTTACTGTCTGATTGACGTTTGTCCAGTTCACTCCTAACTTCATCCCAAATCCATCTGCTGCTGCCATACCCCCAAGGTTATATGCCCATTGTGGATTCGAAGTCTGCCATGCACCGCCTGAAAGAGCAATATTCACATCGGAATAAATACATCCGGTTTTCGCCCCTGATTGCTGCGGATCTGGATCTGAACGCCAATTCGAAGCAGATAGACCTCCGCTTACCCAAGGATAGAAATTAATGAACTCTTGAGATTGGCCTATCAAATAAACATTACAAAATAGGATAATTGCTATAAAACGCGAAATACTCATTCGATATTAGAACTTTATAAATTTAAAAACCTCTGAATCAACCATCTTATTATCAACCCTTAAAAAATAGGTTCCAACTGTGAATAATTCACGTGGTAATTCGAAAACTTCGTTTTCCACGCCTACTGAATTCCCCTCAAATAAGAGTTTTCCATCTGTGGAATACAGAAAAATCTCAGATGGCGCATTGTATGGTAAGATAACTAATACATCCTCATTTAAGTCTTGTCTTATAAAAGGCTTCGGTCCTTCATCACAAGATGGAACGTGCAATGTAAATAACTCTTCTGACTGGCCATCAAAATCAAACTGTTTGAGCTGAACATAATTGTAGCTTCCCTTGGCAATAAAAATTTGATATTCTATCAATGAACTTGAATATCCTTGTGCGTCTACTTCACTATTTACAGTATAATCATACCCGTTGTTTGAAGTACTAATTTGAAAATGTGAGGAATTAATTTCACTAACTGTTGAGTAATTTAACATGTATCCATCACGATCACACTTCAAATCAAAAGTCCCTAGTTCCACGCCCAAAGGGGTTGGCACAGATCCAATGACAAATTCGGAAAAGCTTGTAAAACCAAGACGCTGCGCATATCCGTTTCCTGAGTTAAAGACCCTGCCAGCTAAATTTTGGGCAGGAATTGTTGTCGTTGACTCAAATGTGTTATAGTCCGCAAATGTTGTGGAGTTGTCAGGCCTTTTTAAAACTATAAACTTATTATCGCTTGAGGCTGAAAGCGTAGAAAAATTCTGCACATACAAGCGCATTCCATAGGAGCCACCTGTGGGGTTGGTATTTGGCCCGAGCCTCCACTGTGCTTCTGGATGAATCAAGTATACAACTTTTCCATTTTGAACAGCGAGACTTGATGAAATATTCGCGTCGGTATTTTGACCACTTCCTTTGAATGAATTTGAAACAGAGCAATCAAGATAGCTGACACCCGTGAGATTATTGTTAACCCATTCCATAAGACGGCGATTGGTTGTTAATGTTGTCCCCACTCCCATCGGGAATCGATAAGTAGCTGTATTGGATTGAATGGCTCTGCGAAAATTTCCATATACATGACCTGAATAATTTCCATCAATAACACCTGTAGATACACCATCTATAGCTGAAGTATTCAGATTCACCCTATTCGACCCAGTTGAAATTATCCCATTGATCCAAAGTCCATTGGATACCGTAGCATCGTTGTTTAATGTTAGTATAGAGGTACTCGCTGAACTTAGATCATAGAAGGTTTCACCACCTGAACACGTGAGTGTTTTTCCACTTCCTGTAAAGGTTATTTTTCCCTGATTCTCAATATATGTCCCAGAATTGCTCCAGTTTCCTGCTACAGTAAGGTTAGTTGAATTGTTTGAGGTGATCTGAGCGGATGATTCTATAGTAATTCCGTTACAATTGGCACCGCTTGTTGTAATTATTGGTGAATTAACTATACACCCTGAAACTGGTTTAATTCGAACATTGTTTGAAGAAGATGGAGTAGCCGGAGGAATTGCGAAGCTACTACCATTCCAACTTAGCCAATTACCAGCTGTTTCATAAGTCGTGGATTGAGCACCTGTCCATAAATAATCAGTAGCTATTAAACCCGTTGCAGATGGGGTGCTGCCATACACAGTTACAGTATTTGTAGCACACGAGGTAATTCCACAAGCACTTGGATTTGCCACATAGTAGGTGGTGTTTGCTGTTGGAGCAACAGTTATACTTGCTCCTGTGCCTATCAGCGTACCGCCACAACTACCTGTGTACCACCTAGAGGAGGCGTTACCACCTACAGCAGTTAATGTGGTAGTAGTACCCGAACAGATATTAGTAGTTCCTGTTATAGCTGTTGGAGCTACTGCGGTGTTTATTTTAAATGGAGAGAAATAAATTTCTTGAGGTCTTGGATTATCTCCTACCACAAGTGCAGCAGGGGCTGTACCACAATCTAAAGAAGCTGGATGACCAGTACCTGCTGTGTATGTAATCACAATACGAGCAACATTTTCTGGAAAAGTTACATTTGTTCTATTGCTACCACAATTTCCACTTCCTTTAATTTGATTCCCTGAAACTGTATTTGATGTACATGTAATTCCCCCAGAATTAGCAGCATTTGCGTATGTTGGATTTACAGTTGTTGATAAATTTTGTCTATATCCCACGACACTTACAACATCAATAAACCTATTAATTGAAGTCGACGCACATGCATGTGCATTGATATCATAAATACTGAATTCAACTGGATATTCAGTAACGGAACCACCACTGGCATTTTTAAATGTAATTGTATATGTTACGGTTTGACTGCCATTACCCCAGTCTACACCTAATCTCATCCCATATCCAGCTGATGCAGGCATGCCATTCGCGCTATAATGGTAACGAGGGTTATTTGCTTGCCAACTAGCAGCTGTATTGGTTACTGATATGTCAGCATACAAGCATCCCGTATAAGGATTAAATTGAACTGGATTTGGATCTGACCTCCAATTAGACGCCGAGATACTTCCATTTGTCCAGCTGAAAAAGCTAAAATATTCTTGGCCGAAAGAACAAGATGCAATAAAAAATGTTAAAAAGAAAAAGTGATTGAAGAGCGTAGTAAGTCGCATCATGGGTTTCATTCCTTTAAGTATAGATTACAAATTTCTGACATTCCAAGTTTGATTCCTTGAAAGTTATACATACAAGAATCATACTCACGCCCTATTTTCTAGAATTCAATACATACATTATATATACATGAATGGTACGTAATAAATTATCTATTTGATTTATAGTGGTTTAATAAAATAGATAAAGAAATCATAACTGAACTCAATAAACGGAACTAAAATTGTATTAAGTTCGTAATTATGAACCCTATCAAGATTCTTGGTGTTTTTCTTTTCTTCTTTACTGCTCAAGCTGCGATGGGCAAGGTTGTGCTGCCTGATATGCTTAGCGACAACATGGTCCTGCAGCAAAACAGTTACATCAAACTCTGGGGCATCGCCAAACCGAATAAATGTGTTAAAATCAGAACAAGCTGGAGCGATAAAGAATATAAATATTGCACAAAAAAAGACGGTTCCTTTCTCATATCAGTTAAAACTCCGAATGCTTCATTCACATCACATTCTATTGCTTTTCAAGAAGGAAAGAGCATCACGAGAATTAGTAATATTCTCATAGGTGAAGTGTGGTTTTGCTCGGGCCAGTCCAACATGGAAATGACCTTTAAAGGGTTCAATAATCAGCCCATAGATAATGCTGA
>CANHRW010000210.1 GCA_947462865.1 Bacteroidota bacterium
CACAAAAATCTCTGCGTATGAAAAATCTCAACGTTTACAAAAAGCGACTGATCACACTGATCGGTTTTCTGCTTTTCGCCGTACCTCTTTATGCTCAAACACAACTTCCAGAATGTGATACAGATGTACCCTTTTTTACTTTCGATCTTTCCGGAAGTCCGGACACCACTTTCACCACACCAGAAGTAGAAAGAAAGGACCATTGTTGCGGTTCGACCAATTCGGACCTCTACCTTTCCTTTTATGCCACCCTGCACCCGCAAGTGGCCATGTTTGAAATTGTAGTTGCACCGGGGTATGCAGATCCGGGTGGATCATTTTTAGGATCTGGTTAAATAGTAGCAGACCTCTGAACAGGTTAGAGATGTTAATGCTGGAACAGAAGTTTCCTAGCAAATTATTTTTCCACCTAATCCATACGGAAAATATTTATGTCAATATCTAGTGAACCGTTCACAGAAACCTTGAAAGTAATCAAGAATTAAAAATCGAAAAATCATAAAAAAATGAAACCATGAAAAATCACTCTTTTAAAATCAAGTCTTTTATAATTGTTTGCGGATTTGTATTAATAAGCAATGGTTTATTAGCTCAAAATCCAATTGAATTAACCAATATTTTGGCTGCACCTGTAATTTCAGAGACAACTTATCCCATTCAACAATTGAGCAGAGGAGTTGTGCCAACGATGTACCTAAAACAAGGTGCGATTTCTAACGTTGATCCACAAGTAGAAATGATTCGAGTCATTACTGACATTGCTTCAATGAGTGAATTATATAATCAAAATTCACAATTTAAAAATATCGAATTGATTTTGATTCAAATTGAAAATGAATCTGATTTAAATTGGAAACTCAATACAAATTATTTGAGTCAATTTGAAAAATTAAAGTACCTCTACATTTCTAGTTCAATAGCGTTATGTGAACCATCAATTGGAAACACGAATTGTGAAAAAGAAAAAATTAATTCTTTTTTAAGTGGTGAATTAAACCCATCCATTACTCTCGTTTATTCATCAGAAGTTAGCGAATAAATCATTCTATGTTATGAAAAATTTTATCTCAACAAGAATTGTAAAATATATTGCTTTCATTTCAATAACGATTGCAATATCAAGTTCAATAAACGCTCAAGTTATAAAAACGTTCACGCAACGAACTTCGAGTTACACACCTTCTAAAGTCATATACAATATTCAGGGTGATTTCACAATGATTGGAAATTCGAACATGACTTTACAATCTTATAATGTGAATGACAACAACAGTAATAATGTCATGGTTTACAATGATATTGACGGCGATGCAAACACATTAAACTCATCTTCTTCAGTACTTGGTTTTTCTACAGAAAATGGTGCAATTCCGGGCTGTTCCAATATCATTTATGCTGGTCTTTATTGGACAGGAAGAGCAAGTAATGCAACCTCAAGTCCTGAGTCATTTTCTGTCACCAAAGGTTCTCTAACTAAGACTCTTAACAAAAGAAAAATAAGTTTTAAAGGCCCAGGACAATCTGCCTATACTGAGTTTACCGCAAATCCTGGAAATATCTATTACCCGGACGGAAATTATGGAAACATGTATTCAGCTTATATTGAAGTAACTGATTATGTGAAAAACTGCGGCGTTGGATCTTACACAGCAGCTGATATTGCTCTTATTGAAGGAAATGGCGGCGCAACTGGATATTATGGCGGATGGGGAATGATTGTCATCTATGAAAATTCCAAAATGAATTGGCGAGATGTCACACTTTTTGATGGTCATGCCTATGTTGTAGGCAATAGTTCTGTTAACTACGAATTGCCAGTTGCTGGATTCCAAACTGTACAAAGTGGGGATGTAAACATGAAACTTGGGTTAATGGCTGGTGAGGGTGATGTAGGAATTTCAGGAGATTATTTTAAAATCAGAAATTGGCAAAATACTTCTTGGGTAACCCTGAACCATACGGGGAATTCAAGTAACAACTTTTTCAATGGATCGGTAAATACTGGTGGAAATTCTCGAAACCCAAATCTTCAGAATAATACAGGTGTCGATATCGCGATGTTTGATATTCCTAATACCGGTAATTCTGTCTTGACCAACAATCAAACATCAACACAATTTCAATATGGTTCAACACAGGACACCTACATTATTTTTGCTTTGGCGATGTCCGTTGATGCCTACATACCGGACATAGAGGCATTTGTTTCCGCTGAATCTATAAATGGAATTCCTGTCGGTTCTAGTCCTATAACTGTCTTACCTGGACAAGACCTTGAATATATGGTTGAAATTAAAAACCAAGGTACGGAAGCAATAAACAACGCTGTAATTTCAATACCAATTCCTTACACAGCAAGTTATGTTGGTGGAAGTATCGTAAACAATGTTACTTTCCTACCCTTACCTACTCCAAACAATGCTTATTTTGACCCTGCAGCGGGACCAACTGGTTCTATAGTATGGGATTTCGGAACGCTTCCTTTAGTTGCAGGTTTTCCAGATTCAGTATTGGCAAGATTAAGTTTTCACCTTACTGTAACTGATGATTGTAATATTCTTGCTAATCCTGATTGTCCACCAAGTATCGCTTTAGGAGGTAATGTAAGTGGTCAAGGAGCCGTTTCGGGGTCAAAATTTTCTCTCCAGTTTATCCAAGGTTATGAATCAAGTGGATTATGTGCAGGTGAGCCAATAAAAGACCCTCTTATTATTGATATTGATGCGGCAAGCTATTTAGCTGCAAATTGTTCAAGCACACCTGTTATTAGAGATTTTGTTATTTGCAATTATAACGACCCTTACTTACCTTATGATAGTATTGCTCAATATTTTCCATTAGGGTTAAGTTTTTACAATACAAATAACATCACCCCCTCTTCCATAAAATATGATGAAAACAATCCTTTTCCTGCAGCTATTGGTGCACAAACCTATTTTGCAATACCAGATGGCATTAGTTTTTGTTATTATACTTTTACTTTAACAATTCAGGATTCTATAATTAGCAGCGTAGTTCAAACTACCTCTGAGTCTTGTATAGGTGCATCTGACGGCTCAATCAATTTTTCCGTGAATAGTGGAACAAGTCCATATTCATATTTATGGACAGGCCCTGGTGCTTTTAGTGCAACAACCGAAGATGTATCATCTTTAAGTGCCGGCGTATATAGTGTTGTTGTAACGGATGATATTGGATGTAAATCAAATGGTAATGCTACAGTTTCTGTTATAGCGGATATGACAAATCCAATAATAACATGTGTTGGTAATCAATCAGTAAATTCTTCAGTTGGTACTTGCCAATATTCTCATTCTGGAACAGCTTGGAATGCAACTGCTTCAGATAATTGTTTGGTTAGTTCAATTACATATGCGCTTACTGGTTTAACAACTGGAACAGGAACTTCATTGAACGGTGTTGTTTTCAACCTAGGCTTAACAACCGTAACTTGGACCGCAACAGATGGTTCAGGAAATACTTCAACGTGTTCGTATAATGTAACCGTTACTGACAATCAAAATCCAACAGCTCTTAACTGTGCTGCTATCGGAAATCAATCCGTAACAACTAATGCAGGAGTTTGTACCTATACACATTCTGGAACAGCTTGGAATGCAACTGCTTCTGATAACTGTTCAGTTCCTTCTATCACGTATTCGCTAACTGGAGCAACAAGTGGATCAGGCAGCTCACTCAATGGTATTCAATTTAACAAAGGTGTAACTCTAGTAGTTTGGACGGCCACCGATGCAACAGGAAATACAAACACATGCTCATTTAATATTACGGTAAATGATAG
>CANHRW010000211.1 GCA_947462865.1 Bacteroidota bacterium
GAATTGGCCGATGACGAAATGGTAAGAAAAGTATATTTGGGTCAAAACTTTGTTCTGAGATAGGAACCGTTCATTGCAAATTTATATTTTATAAAATTGCTTACCTTTACATTAAATCTGAAGCGTATGAAGCAGTCAATCAAAACCTTTACATGGGTATTATTTTTTTTAATCACAGGCTTTGCAGGTTCTTCTTGTAACAACGATGCTCCACTCAACAAACAAGAAGAAACAGCCGTTGAAGAACAACTCAAAAAAGACCAAGAAGCAATGGATTCGCTAGAACAGGCTATCAATGCACTCATGGATTCTACCGGAAATATAGAAGAAAACGATACGCTTTAATTTAGTTGTTTAAGGCGTGAACAGCCTCTGCAATGCTCTGAATCAATTCAGGATTTTGCTCAAAAGCGTTTCCAACTACAACCACATCTGCTCCTGCTTTACAAGCGGCAACAGCTTGTTCCGGGGTACGAATTCCGCCACCTACAAATAAAGGCAGTTGAACCGAACTTCTTACAGCTTGAATCATCTCTTGGGAAACAGGCCAATTGGCACCACTTCCTGCATCCATGTATATCGTTTTTAAGCCCAACATTTCACCTGCCATTGCAGTAGTTGCTGCTATATTATTTTTATTTTTAGGTATGGGCATGGTATTGCTCATATACATGACACTGCTGTTACTTCCTCCCTCAATTAACATGTATCCCGTAGGTATTACTTCTATGCCCGCTCTTTTAACTTCAGGTGCAGCCAATACCTGTTTGCCTATGAGCAAATCAGCATTGCGTCCAGAAATTAAACTCAGGAATAAGATGGCATCTGCATCTTGGTGAATTTGCATGTTGTTGCCAGGAAATAATATTACTGGAATTGGTGTGCACGATTTAATTTGCTGAATGCATTCATTCCAAAATCCATTGGTGATTAAACTGCCTCCTACCAATATAAAATCTATGTGATGTGCTTGACACAGCGCAATGGTTTTGTCTATAGCATTTTTATCTGTTACACTGTCTGGGTCGATTAAAACTGCAAGACGTTTTTTAGGTAACTGAGTGAGTTGATTGAATATTTCTTGATGAGCCATTGCTGATTGGTATAACAAATAAAAGCTATTTTGATTGATTTTTTAAACAATCAACTTCCTATAATAAAAGAAATTTAAGGAGAATTAAAATTAATTTTTTGTGACCGATTGCCCAAAGGGAGCATTTGAATAAATTGTGTATCTTTTATAAGACAAATTACTGATAATGAATTGTTTCTCAAAAAGCGCTAAGCCATGGTATACAAGGAAAACAATGTGAATAACTATTGTTATGAACAAGGCAACTGCCCTATTTTACTATGTCAATTAGAAATTCACATAGGGGAGTGTTGAAATTGTAGTTTGATATTGGCAAAATGGAATGAGACTTTTGAAAGGAAGCTAAACAAAAAAAGTTCAGCTTAAAACGGAATATTCGTTCTTTTGAGTTTTCACTGATTTTGCATTTCCAACAATCTGCCGGTCTTCATATTTGCCTTAACGCTTTTCTGACCCTCCTTGATACTTTTAACCAGCAGTGAACAATCGGAAACATTCTTAATAAATGTTAAAAATTGTTCTAAGGATAAACTACCCCCCTAACTCAAATAATAAATATTCCAAAAAACAGAACCCAATAACCATAAAAAAATAGTACATGAGCCGCAGCAAAAAAAACAACACACAAAATGGACTCAAATTTGAGCGCCATTTCACAAAAGATGGCGTAAGTCCATACGACATGTTCCAATACGATTACCGTACCTCCGTGATTAAAAATCCAAACGGCAGTGTGGTATTCGAAATGAAAAATGTTGAGGTTCCAAATTTTTGGAGTCAAGTTGCAACTGATGTACTCGCACAAAAGTATTTCAGAAAAGCAGGTGTACCTCAGGCAGACGGCACCTTGGGCAGAGAAACTAGCTTAAAACAAGTAGCCCATAGAATGGCTCATTGCTGGAGAAAATGGGGTGAAGATTATGGTTATTTCGACACAACAGACGATGCGCAAGTATTCTACGATGAGTTGGTATACATGATTATGGGTCAATATGCTGCGCCAAATTCACCACAATGGTTCAATACAGGATTGCACAGTTCTTATGGCATAACAGGTAAACCGCAGGGTCATTATTTTGTAAATCCCAAAACTGGTCAATTAGAAAAATCTAGCTCAGCATACGAAAGACCTCAGCCGCATGCTTGTTTTATTTTGTCTGTAGATGATGATTTGGTAAACGAGGGTGGTATTATGGATTTATGGGTTCGTGAAGCCAGAATTTTCAAATATGGTTCGGGTGTGGGTACCAATTTTTCAAGAATTAGAGGTTCACAAGAAAAATTAAGTGGTGGCGGTTCTTCATCGGGCTTAATGAGTTTCTTAAAAATTGGTGACAGGGCTGCAGGTGCCATCAAATCAGGTGGTACAACCAGAAGAGCTGCTAAAATGGTTTGTTTAGATTTAGACCACCCAGAAATCATTGAGTTCATTAATTGGAAAAAAGACGAAGAAAAGAAAGTAGCTGCTCTAATTGCAGCTGGATACCCTAGTGATTATGAAGGAGAGGCTTACGCTACTGTTTCAGGTCAGAATTCAAACAATTCAGTGCGTATTCCTAATGCGTTTTTCGAAGCATTAGACAATGGCACCAATTGGGATTTAAAAGCACGTACAGACGGCAGGGTGATGAAGAGCGTACCTGCAAAAGAGATCTGGGATTTGGTTGCTGATGCTGCATGGGCATGCGCTGATCCTGGTGTACAATACGACTCTACCATCAACGAATGGCATACTTGCCCTGAAGGTGGACGTATCAACGCCTCTAACCCTTGTTCAGAGTACATGTTCTTAGACAATACAGCATGTAATTTGGCCAGCTTAAACTTAATGCGTTATTTCAATGCAGATACCCTTGAGTTTGATGTAAAAGGATTCGAACATTCTTCTAGGGTTTGGACAACTGTTTTGGAGATCTCTGTTTTAATGGCACAATTCCCTTCTCAAGAAGTGGCTCAATTGTCATATGAATACCGCACATTAGGATTGGGTTATGCCAACTTGGGCTCTATGTTGATGGTTGCTGGTATTCCTTACGATTCTCCAAAAGCTTATGCAATTTGTGGCGCAGTAACTGCTATTTTGAATGGTGTTGCTTACCAAACATCTGCTGAAATGGCTAAGTACTTAGGAGCTTTTGCTAAATACGAAGACAACAAAGAGCACATGATGCGTGTGATGCGTAACCACCGTTATGCAGCCTACAATGCAACTGAAGCCTACGAAGGCTTAACTGTTAAACCAATTGGCATTGATCCTCAATATTGTCCAGATTACATGTTAACTGCAGCAACAGCAGCATGGGACAAAGCCGTACAAATGGGTGAAGAATTTGGATACAGAAATGCGCAGGCAACTGTAATCGCTCCAACTGGAACCATTGGTTTGGTAATGGATTGCGATACTACAGGTATTGAGCCTGATTTTGCTTTGGTAAAATTCAAAAAACTTTCAGGTGGTGGTTACTTCAAAATCATCAACCAGAGTGTGCCTGCTGCATTGAAAAACTTAGGTTATTCAGCTGCAGAAACCAATGATATCATTCAATATGCTATTGGTTCTGCTAGTTTAAAAGGCGCTCCATATATCAATTCAGAATCTTTAAAATTCTGCGGATTTACCGAAGAAGAAATTGAAAAATTAGACAAAGCTGTTTCTGGTGCCTTCGAAATTGGATTTGCATTCAATGTCTGGACAGTGGGTGAAGA
>CANHRW010000212.1 GCA_947462865.1 Bacteroidota bacterium
TGCTCCAATAAAAATCAAAACCAATGTTTGCCAGTTTAAGAGCCATTTTTTGAATACATTCCACTGTTCAGGAAACAATGCAAATTGGCCAATAGCTATAACCAATACGCCACTTTGTAAGCGTTTGTCAATGGGTAAAAAGAAATGAACCATTGCTGTTAACCATGCCAACAGAGCCAATCCATAAAAAATGGTCTTTTCGGGTGAAGATTGTAGGTGTTTTTCACTAGTGATGAGTTCTAATAGCCTATTTAAAATAGAACCCCATTGAAAAGCAACCCAAGTGGCCAGAAAAAGCAATAAGAGTGCAATAAACATACACAAGTATAACTAGATTTCGGCTTTATTCATTGCCTGTAAAGCGTTTAGAAAGCAAGCTGGGTCAAACACCTTCATTGGCCTAGGTCAAAAATATTCAGGTTTTTTTAAAATTCCCTCCTAAATTTAGTGCATATTTGCAAGGTTATGAGCGTTAGACAGGAAAAGTTTGCAGGATTGATGCAGCAGCATATTGCTGAAATTCTCCAAAGGAATAAGGCATGGGTCAACAACCAATTTGTGACCATTAGCAAGGTTCAGGTATCGCCAGATTTGGGGTATGCCAAAATTTACCTAAGTTTATTTACAACACCAAGCAAGCAATTGTTGCTGGATACAGTAAAATCTCATACCCGTGAAATCAGGAAACAATTGGCGGGTAAAATTAAAAACCAGGCCAGAATTGTTCCAGAGCTTGAGTTTTTTATAGACGATAGCCTCGATTATGTATTTCACATGGAAGAAGTATTTAAGAAAATCAATTCACAAGACCAATCAGACAACAAGGAATAAGTAAAAGACATGAATTACGATCCAATTAAAAAAGACTTAGGTAATGTTTTTAATAAGCAACCTTTTCTAAGAAAATTATTCTACAAACTTCTTGATTTATTGTTATTGCGCACCTGGCATGTTCACCGTGAACTCCGTCAATGGACAGCCAAACAAAATACTGCCAGGGTGTTGGATGCTGGTTCAGGTTTTGGTCAGTATAGTTTTTACTTGTCTCGTAAAAATCCAAGTTATACCATTGATGCCGTTGATGTAAAAGAAGACCAAATTGCCGATTGCAACGCTTTTTTCAAGCAAGTAAATTTAAACAATGTACAGTTTCAGATTGGTGATTTAACACAGCCAATAGCTGAAAACAAATATGACTTGGTAGTTTGTGTAGATGTCATGGAACATATTTTAGAAGATGTTACTGTATTTAAAAATTTCCATCAAGCTATGAAGCCAGGTGCCATGCTTTTAATTTCAACACCAAGCGACCAAGGTGGCAGTGATGTGCATGAAGAAACCGGTGAAAGTTTTATTGGTGAGCATGTACGTGATGGCTACAATGTTTCTGAAATGGCCGATAAGCTCAAATTAGCAGGTTTTGATAAAATGGAAATATTATACAGTTATGGTGCTCCAGGAAAAATAGCCTGGAAATTAAGTATGAAGTATCCAATGTTATTGCTCAATAGCAGTAAATTATTTTTTGTATTGATTCCGTTTTATTATTTACTCACTTATCCATTCAGTTTTGTACTGAATTATTTAGACACCTATACCAAACACAGCACAGGCACTGGCTTAATTGTGAAAGCCTGGAAATAAATAAGAATGGGCCTCTCTTTTTCAATTGCTTGGCGTTATTTTATCTCTCGGAAAAGGAGCGGGCAAATGAATGCGGTCAGCCTCATCTCATGGATTGCGCTTTTAGGGTATTTGGTAGGAGCAGCGGCCTTAGTTATCGTACTTTCTGTTTTTAATGGATTTGGTGAGCTCTTTGGCTCCTTGTATGCCAATTTTGATGCTGATTTAAAAATTGTGCCTACAAGTGGTAAATACTTTGATGCTGTAAAAATTCCTTTTCAATCCCTTCAACAACTAGAGGGCATACGTTCAGTTAATTTTGTCATAGAGGAAAATGCTTTGTTTAGATATGGAAATAAACAGGCCATTGGTACCATTCGGGCAATAGATAACCATTATTTAGTTGATGCAAGTTTAGATACCAATATTGTCAGAGGGGAAGCATACGTGCAAATAGGTGACAGTAATTTTGCCATAGCAGGTATTGGACTTTCTTATCAATTGGGTATTGATCCTGCAAACCCATTTCAATTATTAGGGATATTCCTTCCCAGAAAAGGTACTGTTAATCTCTTGAATCCCAACAGTGCATTTGCTGAGTCGTATTTACAAGTAGCAGGTATTTTTTCGGTACAAGACGAAGTAGATGCCAAGTACGTACTGCTTCCAATTAAACTGGTGCAAGAGCAAATGGGTTTGACGGATGGTTTTACCGCCTGTGAATTGAGAGTTCAACCGGGGCAAGATATAGAAACACTCAAATTACAGCTCAAAACGCGCTTAGGCGATTCATTTGAAGTAAAAGATAGATACGAGCAAAGGGCAAGTTTTTATCAAATTATGCAATCAGAAAAAACCATTTCTTATTTTATTTTGGTGTTTATATTGTTCATAGCTGCATTCAATACCATCGGTACATTATATATGATGGTGTTAGAAAAAACCAAAGATTTAAAAGTATTGAATGCCCTTGGTATGAAAAGAAATCAGGCATTTTTAGTGTTTTTTTATGAAAGTGTTCTATTGGCTTTTGTTGGTGGTTTTGCCGGCATTGTAATTGGCGCAGCTATTGTTTTTGCTCAGCAAGAATTTGAATGGATTACCTTGCATGAATCGGCAAATTTTATGTTGCATGCCTATCCGGTAAAATTGTTTTTAACAGATCTAGTAAAAGTTTTTTTAACCTTAATTATACTAGGGGCAATGGCGGGTATTTACCCAGCCTATACAGCTTACAGACAAATGAAAAAAATTCCGCGTTTGACAGAAAATTAAAGAAAGGGTTCATTGAACTCACTCAGTCTGCTTTTTAATTTCTGAACAAATGTGTTCAGTATTGATTTGATCGTTTTCATGGCTATTTTAAAAAGTTTAACGCAACACTATTGAAAATGTTTCTTAGCACAAGTGGTTTCAAATATAGGAAATCAATAGTTTTTTAATAATTGCTCTAAACACTTAATAATACCGGCTTTCACAGTTAATTAAAAATTTATTATAAATTCAAACAGAGCCAAAAAGTATCATTATTTCTTTGTTTTTGAATGGCTATTTCAGGCATACCTCAATTCTATTTTTCTACACCAATGAAATACATGTAATAATAGATACATGTTTACATTGTTCCCATTTATACAATTGAATTGCCATTGTATGAAAAAATATAAAAAGATTTAAGCGTTAAACACTTTAATGTGCCTCTAACCAATTTTTTCCAGTACCTGCTTCAACCACAATTGGAATGCCAATTGGCATTGCATTCTCCATGGTTTCTACAACCATTTTTTTCAAAGCATCAATTTCTGTAAGAGGTGCATCAAAAACCAATTCATCATGTACTTGCAAAATCATTTTTGAACCTTTGAAAATTGCAGCGTCTGATTTTAGTTTTTGCTGAATTTGAATCATGGCCATTTTAATCATATCGGCAGCACTTCCTTGAATGGGTGCGTTGATGGCATTTCGTTCTGCAAAGCCACGCACTGTATGGTTGGCCGAATGTATGTCTCTCAAATAACGCCTTCTTCCTAAAAGGGTTTCTACATAGCCATTTGATTTTGCAAAGGCAATCGTTTCATCCATATAAGTTTGTATGCCCGGATACAATTTAAAATATTCGGCAATCAAAGCAGCAGCTTCTTTTCTTGGAATGCCTAAATTTTGGCTCAAACCAAA
>CANHRW010000213.1 GCA_947462865.1 Bacteroidota bacterium
CTATGGCATGAGCAGCTTCAATAATTGTTGCTATTGGATTGATTGTTCCCAACGCATTGCTTACCCAAACCATTGACACTATTTTAACTTTGGGGTTGATACATGCCAATGCAGCCTCCAAATCAATCGATCCATCTGTTTGTACAGGCATGAATTTTAAAACAGAACCAGTTTCTGCACAAATTCTTTGCCAAGGCACCAAATTGCTATGGTGTTCCATTTCTGTAAGCAATACTTCATCACCGGGTTTTAAAACTAATTTTCCATATGATGCAGCTACCAAATTGATACTTTCAGTAACTCCTTTGGTAAAAATACATTCTGCCGATTCTTTAGCATTGATAAATGTTTGGAGCAATTCACGGGTCGATTCAAACTGTTCGGTAGCCCTTGAAGCCAGAGTATGTGCTGAACGGTGAATATTTGCATTGTCATGCAAATAATATGACTGCAAAGCATTAATTACTGAAATAGGTTTTTGCGTGGTTGCCGCATTGTCTAAATAAACCAATTGTTTGCCGTTTACCTGTTCATTTAAGACAGGAAATAGTGAACGAATTTCTGCTATTGAATTTGTTTGGTT
The DNA here is from genome assembly GCA_947462865.1 of Bacteroidota bacterium. Taxonomy (GTDB): domain Bacteria; phylum Bacteroidota; class Bacteroidia; order UKL13-3; family UKL13-3; genus CAISCU01. Next base: position 584 of record CANHRW010000213.1, read on the forward strand.
CAAGTTAAATATTGTCTTCAATAAATTGGGAGATCAGTTGAGTCAAAGCTGGCTCTTCAATTAAATCTGTAATGTCTTTGGCGTAAGCTTTTAACAACATTGACTTAGCCACATTTTCTGGAATACCTCTACTTCTTAAGTAAAACAACGATTTATCATCTAATCTACCAATGGTTGCACCATGCGTACATTTAACGTCATCTGCAAAGATTTCTAATTGAGGTTTTGTATATATAGAAGCACTATCGCTCAGTAAAATATTTTGATTGCGTTGATAGGCAGCTGTTTTTTGAGCATCTAAATGAACCTGAATTTTACCATTGAATACAGCTGTAGATTCGTCTAGTAAAATGCCTTTGTACTTTTCATCACTGGTACAATGCGGGCTAACATGATCTACGCGGGTATGGTTATCAACCAAACGTTTTTTATCTGTCACATACAAACCATGTAACACACAATTGGCTGCAGGTCCATTCAATTTAAAATGCAGGTTATTTCTAACTATTGAACCACTGATGCTAATGGTAATTTGTTTTACGTTTGAATGAGCATCCTGGCTAATTTGGGTATAATGATTGAGCTGTGCAGCTGATTGTTGTTGTTGCAATTTGTATGCATTCACTACTGCATTTTCTGCTACAGCAATTTCACTAACTACATTGGTTAAACTCAGTTTTTCGCCAACACTTTCATACGATTCTATGAAATGAGCCTGTGCATTTGCTTCAACAACCCATAAATTTCTGATTTGGCTAAAACTAGCCTGTTCAGATGAATTAGTTAGGTGTTGAATGAAAAAGGGATGTTTGCATATTACTCCTTGTGGAACATATACAAATGAACCCATAGGATCAAATGCTGTATTCAATGCATTGAGCGATTCATCTGCTGTAGCAGCCAGTTTTCCAAAATACGCATTCAATAAATTGGAATGATTGACTGACGCTTCTGCAATGGAGCAAACAATGAGCCCTGGAATGTGATCTAAAAATTGAGAATATTGAGAAGCCAATTTGCCATTTATAAAAACCAATCTATTGGCCTGAATGGCATGCAATTGTATGTTTAAATTAGGCTGATTGTTTGTGGAATCTGCCCAAACCAATTCTTGCTCAAAGGTATTTTTGAAGCTAAAATATTTCCATTCCTCATGCTTTCTGCTTGGTATACCTTTAGATAAAAAGGTAGCCATAGCGTCTTTTTGCATGGCATTAGATGGCACATGCTGCTTTTCTTTTTCTTTGATTTGTTGAAGTAAACTCATATGTAAATGCGTTTATGCGTTTTGAGTATCTACTTCAGTTTTGATCCAGTCGTATCCCTTTTGTTCCAATTCTTTGGCCAATTCTGCCGTGCCGCTTTTTACAATTTTACCTTTGTAAAGTACATGAACAAAATCAGGAACAATGTAATCAAGCAACCTTTGGTAATGGGTAATGACTACAAAAGCATTGTCTTTGCTTCGTAATTTATTCACTCCATTAGAAACCAAGCGCAAGGCATCAATATCCAAACCAGAATCTGTTTCATCTAAAATAGCCAACTTGGGAGCTAACATGGCCATTTGAAATATTTCGTTTCTTTTTTTCTCTCCTCCACTAAACCCTTCATTCAAAGAACGGCTGGTTAATGATTTATCCATTTCAACCAATTCCATTTTTTCACGCATGAACTTTAAAAAATCAGTAGCTTCCATAGGTGCTAAACCTCTGTATTTTCTTTGTTCATTGACTGCGGTTTTTAAGAAATTGGTATTGCTCACTCCTGGTATTTCAACTGGGTACTGGAATGCCAAAAAAAGTCCTTCTCTAGCCCTGTCTTCTGGGCTCATTTCTAGTAAATCTTTGCCATCAAATTCAACTTTACCTTGGCTAACAGCATACTCATTTTTACCTGCCAATACAGATGACAAAGTACTTTTTCCAGCTCCGTTTGGACCCATTATGGCATGCACCTCTCCAGGACGAATGGTTAAATTGATCCCATTTAAAATATTTTTATCTTCTATTCCAGCGTGTAAATTTTCTATTCTTAACATCTTATCTATTTATTAATACTTTTTATCCAACAGAACCTTCTAATGATACGGCCAATAATTTTTGAGCTTCAACTGCAAATTCCATTGGCAATTGGTTCAAAACTTCCTTGCAAAACCCATTTACTATTAATCCAATGGCCTCTTCTGTAGCAATGCCCCTTTGGTTGCAATAAAATATTTGATCTTCACCTATTTTGCTGGTACTTGCCTCGTGTTCTACTACGGCGCTTGAATTGGCAACTTCTATATATGGAAAAGTGTGTGCCCCGGAACGGTCTCCAATAAGCATACTATCACATTGGGTGTAATTTCTGGCATCAGTGGATTTACTTGCAACTTTCACCAAACCTCTGTATGTGTTGTGAGATTTACCCGCTGAAATTCCTTTTGAAACAATTCTACTTTTGGTATGACTACCAATATGAATCATTTTGGTACCCGTATCGGCCAATTGAGCATTGTTAGTTACAGCTACCGAAAAAAATTCACCGTTTGAATGGTTCCCTTTTAAAACACAACTTGGATACTTCCAGGTAATGGCGCTTCCGGTTTCTACTTGAGTCCAAGAAATCTTGGCATAATCTCCTTCGCAACTGCCTCTCTTTGTAACAAAATTATAAATACCTCCTTTGCCGTCTTTGTCTCCTGGATACCAATTCTGAACCGTTGAATATTTAATTTCAGCATGTGTATGAGCAATCAATTCAACTACTGCAGCATGCAATTGATTTTCATCGCGCATAGGTGCCGTGCAACCTTCTAAATAAGAGACATAAGAATGTTCATCAGCAATGATCAATGTACGTTCAAATTGACCGGTGTTTTCAGCATTGATTCTAAAATAGGTAGATAGTTCCATTGGGCAACGAACCCCTTTGGGAATGTATACAAATGAACCATCAGAGAAAACTGCAGCATTGAGTGCTGCAAAGTAATTATCAGTGTAAGGTACAACCGATCCCAAGTATTGTTGAACCAATTCAGGGTGTTCATGAACGGCTTCGCTCATGCTACAAAAAATAACCCCTTTTTCTTTTAACTGGTCTTTGAAAGTAGTTGCAATTGAAACAGAGTCAAAAACAGCATCTACGGCAACTCCAGTTAATCTTTTTTGCTCTGTCAATGAAATGCCTAATTTTTCAAAAGTTTTTAACAACTC
>CANHRW010000214.1 GCA_947462865.1 Bacteroidota bacterium
AATACCAGGAGGCAATGCAGCAAAATTGGCATCAAGTACGGATACCTTGGCCATTTCAACATCATCAGCAGCCAGAGCTTGGGTGGTAAACAATGCCAATGATACTTTGAGTATTTCGAATGAGGTGAACTTGAAAAACCCGTTCAATTACAGCAACCCGAATTTTGTGCCAATGAGCAATTCAATTGCGTTGAGTAACTCAAATTTCTCAACTGGTAAAACACCATTTGATGCAAAACCAGAAGTAGATTTTACTTTCAGCAATAACCTATTAACCTATACTTTTACTAGCGCTGTCAATACAAAAGGTTTTGATTGCACATACAATTGGTCGTTTACAGGAATTGCAGCACAATCAACCTTGAGCAATCCAAGTTTCACTTTTCCGGGTAATGGTACTTACACCGTAAAATTAGTGGTTAAAAACAATTGGGATAGCACATTGGTAAGCAAAGAAGTTGTCATTAACTTAAATTTAAAACCAGTTGTTGATTTCAATTTTGCACAAACCAATCCAAACTCAAGAACATATTTATTTAAAAACACAACTAATACCAAAGGTTTTGAAACAACGTATGAATGGGTATTTGGCAATACAGGCAGCAAATCAACAATAGAAAATCCTAATTTTCAATTCCCTGAAAATGGATTTTACACAGTTACATTAAAGGCTAAAAATGCTTACGATAGTGCTTCTACAAGTAAAAGTATCGGTGTTAGTATTGTTACAGCAGAAGATAAATTTTTTGATTATACCACCTACCGAGGAGCATTGTCACCAGACTCTACAAAAGATTGGACAATAGGCTGGACAAATTTTGATCCACAAAACACAGTTTATCCAACAGCAACAGAAACCATCAATGGTGGAGATATAACAAGCAATACTACATGGACCAAAGACAAAGTTTATTTGTTAAATGATGGGTATGTTTATGTAACAAACAATGCTACATTAACCATTGAGGCAGGCACCATTATCAGAGGAACAGGTAAAGGCACATTGATCATTACACGAGGTTCGAAATTAGTAGCAAAGGGTACTTTGTTGGAGCCAATAGTATTTACCTCAAACAATGGAGTAGGATTAAGAGGTCCGGGTAACTGGGGTGGATTGGTTTTAACAGGAAGGGCAGTACACAATTTACCTCAAGGCGATACAGCTGCCGCAGAGGGTGGTATAGCCAAACCCGTAACAGGCGCAGGCGAAATAGACGGCCGATTTGGGGGCAACAATGACGATGACAGTTCAGGTGTCATGGAATATGTACGAGTAGAATTTGGAGGAATTCCATTAACAACATCGAGCAATTCAGAAATTAACGGCATCACGTTTTATTCAGTAGGAAGAAAAACCAAGGTAGACCATGTGATGGTATCTTATTCTGGAGATGATTCATACGAATGGTTTGGAGGTACAGTGAATGCAAAACATATTATTGCATTTGCAGGAATAGACGACGACTTTGATACAGACAACGGTTACAGAGGTTTGGTACAATTTGCCATAGGGATGAGACATCCATCTAATGCAGACCAAAGTGGATCAAACGGATTTGAGAGTGACAATGATGCCAATGGTAGCAGAAATACACCGATTACGAGTGCAGTATTTTCGAATGTAAGTTTAATAGGTCCATTATTTAACGGTCAAAACCAAACAGTGAATGGCAATTTCAGAAGGGCAGCACATATTAGACGCAATTCATCACAGACAGTTGTAAATTCAATATTTAGCGGCTATCCAGATGCAGGTTTATTGATAGATTCACGTCTAACGAATAGCAATTTTCAAACAGGCAATGCGGTATTTAAGAACAATGTTATTGCAGGAATACCAGGAGGCAATGCAGCAAAATTGGCATCAAGTACGGATACCTTGGCCATTTCAACATCATCTGCTGCCAAAGCATGGATGGTAAACAATTCCAATGATACTTTGAGTATTTCGAATGAGGTGAACTTGAAAAACCCGTTCAATTACAGCAACCCGAATTTTGTACCAATGAGCAATTCAATTGCGTTGAGTAACTCAAATTTCTCAACTGGTAAAACACCATTTAATTCCAATCCTATTGTATCTTTTGAATACCAAACGGTTGTTCAAAATTCAAGAAATATTCAATTTACAAATACATCTACCGACAGAGGTATTCCTTCTACTTACTATTGGGATTTTGGTGTAGCTGGGGCCAATTCAACTGAAGAGAACCCAACGTTCAATTATGTTCAGAATGGCACTTACTTGGTTACATTGATTGTTAAGAATGCATTTGACTCTTCGTTTGCTAGCAAAGAAGTTGTAGTATTTGCTACAGAAAAACCAGCTGCAGATTTTACTTATTTACAGGCTAGCACAGCTGGTTCAAGAGCTTTTCAATTTACCAATACCACCGATACCAAAGGATATGAAACAACATACAAATGGAATTTTGGTTATGCAGATTCAAGCTCAACTGAAGAAAATCCATCGTTTACTTATCCTGAAAATGGAACCTATCAAGTGGTTTTAATAGCTACAAATAGTTTTATGTCTGATACCATTACCAAAACCATTCAAGTAGTAGCTACAACATTGGCAGACATGAAGGTTTTAAAATCATCGATTGTTTATCCAAATCCAGCAAGCCAACAAATTAATATTGATTTTGAGTTGACTAAAAATGATGAAATGAGTATTGAAATCATAGATATCAATGGTAAAGCTAACCAGTTATTAACTAACACTCAATTGATGGCTGGAAATCATCAACTCAGTTTTGATATTGCTCACTTAGAACAAGGCATGTATTTCATAAAAATAAATTGCAATAGAATGAGCAAGTTCCAAAAAATGCTCATCATTAAATAACATTGTTTTGATCGACAACAAGAAGTCCGCCCCCTTTGGGGCGGCTTTTTGTTTTATAGTAGTTTGAAACTGTATTGATATGAATATAAAAGCATCAATCCATACATTCCATCATCAACAAATCGCCTTGTTCATGATGAATGTGTACGATGCCATTTTTGGCAGCAAGTTCTTGATTATCTTTTACAATATGATGAGAAGACATCTTAAAACTAAAAAATAAATAAAATTACGATTGCGATTTTACAATTTTAAATTCTACACGTCTATTTTTTTGTCTACCATCAGCAGTTTTGTTAGAGGCTATAGGTTTTTTAGATCCAAATCCTTTGGCCTTGATTCGGGTATAATCAACTCCTTTAGAGGCAATGAAATCTTTTACTGCTACCGCTCTGTTTTGGCTTAATTTTAGGTTTTTAGCTGCATTTCCAACATTGTCTGTATGGCCATTGATTTCTAAATTATAAGCCGTTCTCAAAGCTAACAGAGCAGCCAACTCTACCAAACTAGGCAATGATTTTTCGGCAATTTGAGCAGTGCCTGATTGGAACTCTAAATTACTAAATGCCTCATTGATGACTTTTTTCTCTTCGGGTGTTAAAATAACGGCATTGGTATCCATTTGAGGGCAACCCATTTTTTGAATGCTACCAGGTTCTAAAGGACAGTTGTCAATATGATCTGGCACTTGGTCATTGTCAGTATCAGGGCAACCATTGAATTGTGGCAAACCCTTCATTGTTACACAACTGTCTAAGTTATCTGTTACACCATCACCATCAGCGTCCGGGCAGCCTTTGTTCAAGGTGTCTCCAAACAAATTAGGACAAGCATCTTTGTCGTCAGATACCCCATCACCATCTGTATCAGGGCAGCCATTGAATGCACGTAAACCTTTTACTTCTGGGCATGCATCATTTTCATCCGAAAT
>CANHRW010000215.1 GCA_947462865.1 Bacteroidota bacterium
ATCATATTGGGTTCCTTTAAGTAGTTTAAAAAAATTTCCTGCATCTAGGTTGTTTGAAAAGTTTCAGGAGTCACTTAATTTGCAATAACAGAAATTTTGATTTTATGAGTTTAAATAAAGTTTTATTGATTGGTAACCTAGGGCAAGATCCTAGTGTAAGGTATTTAGACAATAACAAGGTGGTTGCCAGTTTTACATTGGCAACCAATGAAACCTACACGGATAGAAACGGAGAAAGGAAAACGGAAACTGAGTGGCATAACATAGAAATGTGGGATCAATTGGCCCGTAACATAGATAACTTGAAACAAAAGGGCTACCTAAAAAAAGGGACACAGGTTTATATTGAAGGTAAAATCAGAACCGAAAATTACAAAGACAAAGAAGGGATTGACAGGGTTGGTAAAAAAATAAGGGTTTTGAGTTTAACATTATTGGGGTCAACCAATAGGGCAAACAATGATGGAGGAGAAAACAGGTCACCAGAAAATCTAAACAATCAATCCAATCAATCAAATGTGGTGCAAATTCCTTCAACAAATTCTGTGAACGATTCGCCTGTTGATGATTTGCCATTTTAAGAATTTCCATTTTAAATAAATTAGCTTATCTTTTCACCAATATACATTTAAAATGGACGAACCTCCGGTCAATTTAACCCCTTTGTTACTTCAGTTTCTCAATCAAAATTTTGATTCACTCAGCATTGCATCTTTATTAGTTGACATTATACTGTTGTTCATACTAATTTCTTTGTCTGCAATATTTTCTAGTTCAGAAAATGCTTTCTTTTCAATAGTTCCCTCTCAATTAGAAGAGTTGATTGCCGATGAAAATGCCAAATCAAAATCAATCAAGTATTTCCACAAACACCCAAAGAAACTATTGGGTACCATTTTAATTGCCAATACGTTTGTAAATATTGCAGTGGTAATGGTTACTACCAGTATTTTTACCATTTTATTTGATTTTACTGCTAATCCGGTATTGGGTTTTTTATTAGAAGTAGTTTTTGTGACATTTTTATTGGTTTTATTGGGGGAGGTCATCCCTAAAATTTATGCATTTCAACACAACATGAAGGTGGCAAATTTTGTGGCAGTTCCTATGTATACAGTTTACAAATGTTTTCAACCTTTGGTATATGTTTTAGAAAGTACAACCGCAATCATTGACAAGAGAATTACTAAAAGAGGGCATATATTATCGGTAGATGAACTTACTCATGCCATTGACATTACTACAGAAAAAGATGCCCCAAAACAGGAAAAGAGCATTTTAAAAGGCATTGTCAACTTTGGAAATACAACTGTAAAACAAATCATGAGCCAAAGGCCAGATATGTTAGCTGTAGATGGAAATTTGCATTTTAAACAATTAATGCTAACCGTTATTGACTCTGGTTACTCAAGAATTCCTGTGTTTAAAAACAATTTAGATCAGGTTGAAGGTATTTTATTTACCAAAGATTTACTGCCCTTGTTGTATCAAGAAGAATACAATTGGAAAACGTTAATCAAGCCAGCTTTTTTTGTTCCAGAAACAAAAAAAATTGATGATTTATTGAAAGAATTTCAAAGTAAAAGAATGCATTTGGCAATCGTTGTTGATGAATTTGGGGGTACATCTGGGTTAATCACAATGGAAGATATTTTAGAAGAAATATTTGGTGAAATCAATGATGAATTTGATGATGATGAGCAAATTTATTCAAAGTTAAATGACCACACGTTTTTATTTGAAGCTAAAATGTTGATCAATGATGTGTGCAGACATTTAGAAATAGATTCAGAAGTTTTTGAAGATGTCCGAAAAGAAGCCGATACAATCGGAGGTTTATTGTTAGAAATAAATGGAGATATTCCTAAGTACGGACAAGAAATCAGTTTCAATGAATTTGTTTTTAAAATTGAAGCTGTAGACAAAAGAAGAATAAAAAGAGTAAAAGTAACCATCAATCAATCTAAAAATGAAACGCATACGTAGTGCATTCCTTATAGTTGTTTGTAGTTTTTTGTTATTTGCTTGTGCTGAAGCGCCAACTCCTAAGCCCAAATCTTATCCACGTATTAACTTACCTGCTTTGAGTTACAAGAACGTTAAAGTCTCTACCTGTAATTATTCTTTTGATTTGGCCGATTTTGCCATTCTTAGAAATGACCCTTATCCTTCAGGTGATGAATGTTGGTACAATATTCATTACCCTATATTCAATGCTACTTTGCACCTGAGTTACCGTAAAATAAACAACCGAGACGATTTGTTTAAAGTGATTAACGATTCGCGTGAAATGGTATACAAACATGTGATGCGGGCAGATGAAATTATTGAAAATTACATTTCTAAACCTCAAATACATGGTATCTTTTATGAAATTGAGGGAAGTACTGCAACCAATGCGCAGTTTTTTGTAACAGACAGTACCGCACATTTTTTAAGAGGTTCTTTGTATTTTAATCAGGTAACTGATGCCGATTCAATTCAACCTGTATTGCAGTTTTTAAAGCGAGATATGCTGCATGTAATCAGCACTTTGGGTTGGAATTGAGGATTGAATGGGTTAATCCAATGATTGCAGTTGCAGCCTTTTGTGTAGGTGCTTCTTCAGTAAATAAATTGTTTAGCTCGTTGTAATCAGATAGCATTTGGTTTCTTTTTTCGCCTCCTATTAATATCGTTTTTAATTGAGATTTGAGCGTTTCTATATTGAATTGTTCTTGTAAAAGCTCAGGAATGGCCTTTCTGTTTAAACATAAATTTACCAAAGACATGTATTTAACTTTTACAAAAAGTTTTGCAATACGCAAAGAAACAGGATTGGCTTTGTATGCACAGAGCTGTGGTACTTTAAAAAAAGCTGTTTCTAAACTAGCTGTTCCACTGCAGACAATTGCCGCTTCAGCTTTGCTTAAAATGTCATAGGTTTGATTGAATGTAATTTGAACATGTTCATTTAAATAGGGTAGGTAGTCTGATTGTTCAAGACCAGGTGCACCACAAACTACAAATTGATGGGATTTAAAATATTGACTGAGAGCTACCATTGTAGGCAACATTCTTTTGAGTTCTTGTTTTCTGCTGCCCGGTAACAATGCAATAATTGGTTTTTCGGCCGATGATGTGTGCGAAGATTTGAAACTAGAAATACTTGCAGCCAATGGATTTCCTATATAAACTGAATTTACCTTCCATTTATTGAAATAGCTTGTTTCGAAAGGGAAAATAAGCAATAATAGATCTACATATTTTTCTAAAATTTTGGCCCTATCTTCTTTCCAAGCCCAAACTTTTGGGGCAATGTAATATGCTGTTTTAAAGCCATTTAATTTACTAAATTTTGCAATTCTTAGGTTAAATCCTGGGTAGTCAATTAAAATAACTACATCTGGATTAAATGCGAGAATAGCTTTTTTACAGTTGCTTATGTTTTTACTAATTTTGTGAAGGTTTGCCAGAACCTCTACAAATCCCATGATGGCATTTTCTTTGTAATGTTGAATCAATCCTGGTGCAGTTTGAGCCATTAGGTCTCCACCCCAATAGTTAAAACTTGCTTGGGCATCTTGTGCTAAAATTGCGCTCATTAGTTTTGCGCCATGCATGTCGCCACTTGCCTCACCTGCTACAATAAAATACCTCA
>CANHRW010000216.1 GCA_947462865.1 Bacteroidota bacterium
TAACATTAATTTAACGCTACCCTAATAATATTAAAATCTAAGAAGACCAACTTTACCAAAAATTAGCATACATGGAAACAGCGCGTAAAATATTGGTAGTAGATGATGAGTCAGATATATTGGATTTTATAACTTATAATCTTAAGAAAGAAGGCTATTTAGTTGCCACTGCATTTAATGGGGCACAGGCCATTGAAGTGTCAAAAACTTTTAAACCAGATTTAATATTATTAGATGTAATGATGCCCGTAATGGATGGCATTGAAACCTGTTCACATCTTAAAAGTTTACCAGAATTTGCAAAAACCTTCATCGTTTTCTTAACAGCGAGGTCTGAAGAATACTCTGAAATTGCAGGGTTTCAAGCGGGTGCTGATGACTACATTGCAAAGCCAATTAAACCCAAAATTTTAATTACCAGAATCAATGCCATTTTAAGAAGAAAAGAAAAAGAAGATACAGCTACCACAAAACTAATTGTTGGCGATATTACCATTGATCGTGATTCGTTTTTGGTTTATAGAGGTACAGAAAAAATTCAGTTGGCAAGAAAAGAATTTGAATTGTTGTTTCTTTTGGCATCTAAACCAGGTAAAGTTTTTACCCGTGATTATATCCTAGAAAAAGTATGGGGCGATGAGGTATTGGTTGTTGATAGAACCATTGATGTGCATATCAGAAAAATCAGAGAAAAATTAGGAGACGATTATATAGGCACCGTTAAAGGTGTAGGCTATAAATTTGAAATATGACCAGGAATCCAAAACCAATAAACATCGCTTTCCTTATTTCTGCAATTTTAGCAATTTGTATTGGTAGTGTAAGTTTTGTGTTAACAGAAAATGTTTGGATTAATACAGCAATTGTAATTACACTAACTTTTGGTCTTTCTTTTTTCCTCTATTTTTATTCATTAGAGTATTTCATTTATCGTAAAATTAAATTAATCTATAAAACCATTCACAGTTTAAAAACACAAAGGTATGATGCAGTTTTAAAAAACTTTGATTGGGACAAAGATCCAATTGTAGAAATGAACAAAGAAGTAATTAATTGGGCCAGAGATAACCGAATGGAAATAGATCAACTGAAAAGATTGGCTGATTTTAGAAAAGAGTTCTTAGGCAATGTTTCTCATGAGTTAAAAACACCAATCTTTAATATACAAGGATATTTGCATACCCTATTAGATGGTGCAATGTCAGATCCTGAAGTGAATATTCGTTTCTTACAAAGAGCCGCAAAAAGTGCTGAAAGATTAAGTGATTTAGTTGCTGATTTACTCGCTATTAGCCAACTTGAAAGCGGTGAACTGGTAATGGAAATAGAAAGGTTCGATATCAATTCTTTGGTCAAAGATGTGTATGAACAATTAGAAGAAAAAGCCAAGCGTAAGCACATTGTTTTACTCATTAAAGATGGTTGTAACAAACCATTTTATGTAGAAGCTGACAGATACAGAATTAGACAAGTATTGGTTAATTTAGTTACCAATGCCATTAAATATGGAATTGAAAGTGGAACCATCACTGCAGCTTATTACGATATGGATGAAAACCTATTGATTGAAATTGCTGACAATGGTGAAGGTATTGCTCAAGAACATTTGCCTCGTATTTTTGAACGCTTTTATAGAGTAGAAAAAAGTCGTGCAAGAGACAATGAAACAGGTGGAACAGGTTTAGGTTTAGCAATTGTTAAACACATCATAGAAGCCCACAACCAAGCTGTAAACGTTCGAAGTACAGAAGGAGCTGGAACCACATTTGGGTTTACTTTAACACGTTCTAATTTATAAGATAATATACACATTCTTTTCATGTAGTTGAATTTTCACCTTACTCAGGTTTATATTCGTTTCATGAATAAGTTCTATACGCTTATGGCCTCTGTTTTAGTGGTGGTCATATTCACAGCTGCAAAATTAGTCAATCCAGATGAAGGCATGTTTCCTTTGTCTGAAATTAAACAATTAGAATTAAAAAAAATAGGTCTTAAAATGGACCCTATGGCTTTGTACAATCCGCAAGGAATTAGCCAAATAGATGCCATAGTTAGGGTAGGAGGATGTACCGGTTCTTTTGTGTCAGACGATGGATTAATTGTTACCAATCACCATTGTGCATTTAGTTTTGTACATGCCATCAGTGATACCCAAAATAAATATGTAGACAAAGGATTTTTAGCGAAGTCTAAAAGTGAAGAAGTTCCTGCGAAGGGATTGGTTTGTAAAATTACAGCCAGTTATGAAGATGTCAGTACAAAAGTATTGATGGGAACACAGGTTACCAATGATCCAATGATTCGTTTAAAGATCATTTCAGATAACATTAAGAATTTAACAGAAACTGAAAATAAATTACACCCTCAATTGCAATGCGAGGTGTCAGAAATGTTTACAGGCAGAACTTATGTGTTGTTCCGTTACCAATTGTTAAAAGACGTAAGGTTAGTTTATGTTCCTGGCAGAAGTATTGGTGAATATGGTGGTGAAAAAGACAATTGGGTTTGGCCAAGACACAGTGGAGATTTTGCGTTTTTGAGAGCCTATGTTGGCAAAGATGGAAGCGCTGCTAATTACCATATTGAAAATGTTCCTTACAAACCCGTAAAGCATTTAAATATCAATATCAAAGGTATTAAAGAAAATGATTTTGTATTTATTTTAGGCTATCCAGGCAGAACATTCAGAAACCAACCTGCTGCATTTTATAAATACCACGAACAATACTTATTAAAATATGTCAGTGAATTGTACAATTGGCAAATCAATTATATGCAACAATTGGGAACAGGTAATGAGTTGATGGAATTGAAGTACGCTGCTCGCATTAAAAGTTTGGCCAATACCGCAAAGAATTATGAAGGCAAACTGCAAGGTTTTAGAAGGGTTGGGCTTACTAAAAATAAAGAAATTGATGAGCAACTCATGCAAGATTTTATCAATCAAGATGAGCTGCGTAAAAAGAAATACGGCAACCTCATTCCTTCCATCAATAAATTGTACGATGAAATTATTGAATTTGCACCAAGAAATTTATTTTATGATTACTTGTATGGCATGTCTCCAAGTATTCAGTTTTTAGCTGCCATTGACAATTACCAAACAGCCTTTTCTAAAATTAAAACCAAAGAAGAAAAAGCCGCATTCTTGGCTAAACAGGTTCCTCGTTTGAAACAATTGTATCAAAAATTGTTTGCTCAAATGGACCCAGTTCTAGAAAAGCCATTGATAGAGAAATTGTTTGAAGAAGCTAACCAATACAACTCAGCTAACCGAGTTGCAACGGTCAATCAATTCTTTCAAAAATATTCAGATAAAGCAGCAAGGAGCAAAGCCATTGCACAATTGTTTGACAATGCCATTCAATTGAATGATACCAAAATGAATCAATTATTGGCTGATTCAAATGAAAAAATCATGCATATTCAATTGCCATTCATCAAATGGATTCACTTAATGAATGAAGAAGTGAACCGATACGACGATCAAGACAAACAAAGAGATGCCGCTTTAAATAGTTTATTGGCAAAATATGTAGATGCCAAAAGTGAATTCAAACAAGCTTCGTTTATTCCTGATGCAAATGGAACGCTCCGCTTTACTTATGGCAATGTCAAAGGATATGCACCCAACGA
>CANHRW010000217.1 GCA_947462865.1 Bacteroidota bacterium
AATGGTACATTGACTTTGAACATTACAGGTACGCCTAATTCAAATGGTATAGCTAGTTTTAGTTTCACGATTGGAGGAAAATCAATTGTTTTTTATAGAGAAGTAAAGGATAGTATATTCATTGGTAAATATCATCAAGGGGGAATTATTGGTTACATTTTTCAACCGGGTGATATTGGATACATCAATGGTCAAATTCATGGAATAATAGTAGCAACAATAGATCAAAGTTCAGGAAGTGAATTTGGTTGTTTTGGAAGTTTGATACAAAATACATCCCCATCTATAGGAACTGGTTTGGAGAATACAAACAAAATTGTTCTTGCTTGCACAGAATCAAACATTGCGGCTAAACTTTGCTATGATTTGAATTTGAATGGCTACAGTGATTGGTATTTGCCATCGCTTTCAGAACTAGGTCAATTACTAAACAATCAATTCATTCTCAACACTAGTTTTTTAGCTAATGGGGGAATGGTTTTTTCTAGTACTTATTACAGAACTAGCACTGAAGTAAGTTCTGGGAATGCATTTGTATGGAATTTTTCTAATGGATTACACTATGACAATATGCCTAAATCGGATAGTTATCATGTAAGAGCCATTCGGTCATTTTAAAATTATACCAATGAAAAATATTTAATCCTATTCTGCTTGTTCTTACAATTGGCATTAGCTTTTGCTCAAGCACCTGAAAAAATGAGCTAACAAGCGGTGGTTCGCAACAACAACAATGTGCTGGTTAGCAACCATGCAGTGGGCATGCGCATCAGTATTTTACAAGGTTCTGCAACAGGTACTGCTGTTTATACAAAAACCCAAACACCCCCCCACCAATGGTTTTGTAGCCATTGAAATTGGACTAGGTATGATTGCAAATGGAACAACTGCAATGTTTTGACTTTTACCGGAGGCCATGCTTTTATGTTCAACAATAGCACGGCATCCGTTTACACTGTTCGCTGCAGCAAAGACTAATTCATTTTCTCAAAAAAACAAAAAAGGCTTGCGCATGCGCAAGCCTTTTTTGTTTTTTGAAATGAGCCATTGGCTTAATGCATCGCTGCCTCAAAGCGATTGTTAACCTCGTTCCAGTTAATGACATTCCAGAAAGCCGAAATATAATCGGGTCTTCTGTTTTGGTAATGCAAGTAATACGCATGTTCCCAAACATCTAAACCTAAAATAGGTGTTCCTTTTACTTCAGCAACATCCATTAAAGGGTTGTCTTGGTTAGGAGTTGAAGAAACCACCAATTTTTTATCGGCATTTACACTCAACCAAGCCCAACCTGAACCAAAACGGGTTGTTGCGGCATTGTTGAAAGCCGTTTTAAAAGCCTCCATGCCTCCCAAATCTTTTTCAATGGCAGCCAAAAGCGCTGCTGATGGGCTTCCGCCTGCATTGCTTAACAATTTCCAAAACAAGCTGTGGTTGTAATGGCCACCACCGTTGTTGCGAATTGCCATGCTGTGTTGGCTGATATTTTTACAAATTTCTTCAAGACTCATTGTTTCAACCGCAGTACCAGCAGTAGCATTGTTTAAGTTGGTTACGTATGCATTGTGGTGTTTGCTGTGGTGAATTTCCATGGTGCGGGCATCAATATGCGGCTCCAGGCTGTTGTACTCGTATCCGAGTGCGGGTAATTCAAATGCCATAATTGTATAATTTTAGTTTAAATGTTTTCAAATATAATGAACCCAAACAGAAGCCTTTTGTTTTAACGCAACTGTTTAAAAAAATCTTTCATGAGTTGGGCACAGGGTGCTTCCATAATGCCTGTTTTTACAAGGGTTTTGGGGTGTAAAAGTTGATGCCCAGTTGCCATAAAACCTCGCTTGGTATCGGGTGCGCCAATAACAAGTTCACCCAATTGTGCCCAATAAATGGCACCAGCACACATGTTGCAAGGCTCTAAGGTTACATACAATTTACATTCGGTTAAATATTTGGCGCCTAAAAAATTAGCAGCAGCCGTAATGGCTTGCATTTCGGCATGGGCGGTCACATCGTGCAAACGCTCGGTTAAATTGTGTCCTTTGCCAATAATTTTATTGTCTAAAACCACAACTGCTCCAACAGGTACTTCTCCTTCATCAAATGCTTTTTGGGCTTCTTTAAAGGCTTCTTTCATAAACCATTCGTCTGTAAACAAATTTTCCATTGTATTTGGTTGCAATTGCTTGACACAAAATTAGCCTATTTTAAACACAAACCACTTGGCCACATGAAATCTACTTTGTGTTGCAATTTGCCTTTCTTAACTTGCGCACTCAATAGCATACAGAAATAAAAACTATGTACAGAACCAATACTTGTGGAGAATTGCGCTTGTTGCATGCAGGCAATGAAGTGACTTTGAGCGGATGGATACAAAGAAGCAGAGATTTAGGCGGAATGACTTTTATTGATTTAAGAGACCGTTACGGCATTACCCAGTTGGCATTTAACATGGACCAAGAGCCAGCTTTGTGTGAACTGGCCCGAAAATTAGGCCGCGAATATGTGCTGCAAGTAAAAGGAATAGTGAAAGAAAGAGAGAACAAAAATTTGCAATTGCCTACTGGTGAAATTGAAATAGAAGTTAAAGAATTAAAGGTGTTGAATGCTTCGGCTACTCCTCCGTTTACCATTGAAGAAAACACAGATGGTGGCGACGAATTGCGCATGAAATACAGGTATCTTGATTTGCGCAGGGCATCGGTGAGGGCCAATTTACAATTGCGCCACCAAGTAGCCAAACAAACCAGAAATTACCTAGATGGGCAAGATTTTATAGAAGTTGAAACCCCTATTTTAATTAAATCAACCCCTGAAGGTGCCAGAGATTTTGTGGTGCCTAGCCGCATGAACCCAGGACAATTTTATGCCTTGCCACAATCGCCACAAACCTTTAAACAGTTGTTAATGGTGGGTGGTTTTGACAAATACTACCAGTTGGTAAAATGCTTCCGCGACGAAGACTTACGAGCCGATAGGCAACCAGAGTTTACTCAAATAGATTGTGAAATGAGTTTTGTTGAACAAGAAGATGTGCTCCAAATGTTTGAAGGTTTGGTAAAGCACTTGTTCAAAACTGTTAAAGGAATTGACCTTGCAAGTGTTCCAAGAATGACTTATGCCGACGCCATGAAATTTTATGGCAGCGACAAGCCTGATACCCGTTTTGAAATGCGTTTTGTAGAACTCAACTATTTGGTAAAAGACAAGGGGTTCAAGGTTTTTGATGACGCAGAATTGGTGGTAGGTATTTGTGCCAAAAATGCAGCGCATTATACCCGCAAACAATTAGACGAGTTAACCGATTTTGTTAAAAGGCCTCAGGTTGGTGCAAGCGGATTGGTTTATGCCAGGGTAAATGAAGATGGCAGCATCAAATCAAGTGTAGATAAATTTTATGATGAAACTGCGCTTAAAACATGGGCAGAAGCCATGCAAGCAGAAGCCGGAGATTTGCTTTTGGTATTGGCTGGTGAACAACACAAAACCCGTAAGGCCCTCAACGAGCTGCGTTTAGAAATGGGAACCCAACTGGGTTTAAGAGATAAAAATACTTTTTCTTGTTTGTGGGTAATGGATTTTCCTTTGCTTGAATACCTTG
>CANHRW010000218.1 GCA_947462865.1 Bacteroidota bacterium
CTGCAACTGTTGAAACAGAAATTAACAAGCCTTATACTGATTTAGGGATCACTGCAACTGATAACATAGAAGGAGATATCAGTGCCAAGTATGAAATCTTAGGAACGGTCAATACAAATGCAGTAGGTCCAAATTACCTCAGATATATTGTTAAAGATTTGTATGGCAACGTATCAGACACTTTAGATAGAACTGTTTTTGTTATTTTAAATCAAACAGGACCATCAATCCAATTGCTGGGAGATACCGTTCAGTATGTAGAAGTAAATAGACCTTATGTTGAATCCGGAGTTATTGCTAAAGACAACCAAGGTGTAGTTTTAGCTGCTAACAATGTGAATGTGAAAGGATTTGTAAACATTACCAAATTGGGAACTTATAACTTAACTTATATTGTTACTGATGCATTTGGATTGACAGCCACAACCAAAAGAAAAGTAAATGTTGGAGATACAACCCGTCCGGTTATTACACCGTTGTTAACTCCAGGTAAAAACTTTTATGTACACCAAGTTAAAACTGCCATTGATTTGCAACAAATAGTTCGTGTTACAGATAACTATTCTAAAGATTTAATACCAACCTGGAAAGGTGTAGTTGATATCAATAATGTGGGAAGTTATTTCATTATTTACAATGCAGTTGATGGTTCGGGTAACAATGCAAATGAAGTTGTAGTAGAAGTGAAAGTTACAGACAATATTCCTCCAGTGATTCAATTACAAGGAGACAATCCATTGAAGTGGGAGGTATACCAATCATACATAGATCCAGGTTTTAGTGTAACAGACAACTTATGGCCAAGAAATACACTTTCAGTAACCATGAAACCTGCTTTTATTAACACCAATTTTAAAGGAAAAATTACACGATGGTATTATGCTACTGATCCTTCTGGAAACATTGATTCAACCTCACGTGAGATTGAGATTTTAGACAGAACAAAACCTGCTGTGAAACTATTGGGTGGTGAAACAGTTAATTTGGGAAGATGGTGTGAATTCAAAGATCCAGGAGTTGAGTTACTAGACAATTTCGATACAGATTCAGACATGCGTCAACCAGGAAGGTATATTGTTTCATGTACTTTACCTTTGATACCAGGTTATACAGACAGATGGTTTGGAGATGTACCAGGTTTGTTTAGCATATCATACAGGGTAACAGATTTGTCTGGAAACCAGAGTGAGTTGGCAATTCGTTACATCAATGTGATGTCAACATCATGTGTAAACGGTGTAGCCGAAGCCATCAATGTAGACAAATTAATGAACATCTATCCAAACCCAAGTAACGGCATTTTCAATGTAAAATTGCTTCAAGCATTAGACCAAGACATAAAATTAGCAGTATATGATATTCAAGGAAAGCTATTAACTAGCAAGCTCATTGATGGTCAAAATTTGCGTGAAGAAAGTCTTGATTTGTCTGGAGCTGATAAAGGTATTTACTTGTTAAAAATTGAAACAGGTAGCAAGGTTTATACCAGAAAATTACAAATAGATTAATCTGAATTAAATAAGATTTCAATAAAAAAGGGGGACTTAGGTCCCCTTTTTTATGGTGATTAAAAGGATATTTTTAGTACAATTTTACTTTTAGAATCTACCGCAAAAGCATTGTCTATAGTGCCAGGAATGACTGCAGCTATGAAGGTTCCAATACACAATTTAATGGCATTGTTTCTTTCTGCATGTTGCGTTTTCTTGTCTGTAAAATAATTACTGATGGTTTTATGTCCTTTCATTCCAAATGGGCTAAACCGATCACCTGCTTCAATAGGTTTCAATATCAATGGGTAATTGAGCTCGTCTAAACCTATGAATAAACAGTTTTTTTCATTTAATGGTATAGGTTTTTCTATTGCCTCAATGCTGATTATTTTTTTATTGAAATAAGCCTTAAAAGGCAGTGTATGAACCATTAATTGTAGGGGTGTAGACTGTTCTTTTGAAATCATTTCTATACCTGTTTTGTTGCAATAAATACAATAGTCATTGGTTTCAATTTTCTTTCCAAAAGTTTCGTTATAAATGAAGTGCAATAAATCTGCAATTTGGAATTTATTAAAGCCGAATGGTTTCAGTAAGTGAAGTAAATATTGTTTAGGTAGTTTTTGTTCTAATATGGTTTGGTATGACAATAAGTAGGGTATACCAATGGCCGTTTGAGGTTGATGAATTGTAGTATAAAAGTTAGCCCATTCACTCAATTCTTGAGCGTGTAAAGAAACATTTTTATTGATAGATTTTAATATTGGTAATACTTGATGTCTGATTTTATTTCGGGTGTATTTCTCTGTTAAATTTGAACTATCTGTTTTGAAGGGGATATTCAATTCATGGCTAATTTTGATGATTTCTTCTTTTTCAAAACAGAGCAGGGGTCTCACAATGTTTCCTTGTTTTAATGCTATTCCACGCATACCATTTAAACCACTTCCTCTTGTTAAATTAAACAGGATAGTTTCGAGTTGATCATCTGCATGATGAGCAGTTGCTATTTTGTTGCTCTGAGTTTCAAGCAATAATTTTTCAAACCACTCGTAACGAAAATTTCTTGCAAATTCTTGAATACCTGTACCTGATTGCGCAATAGACTCAATATGTTCGAGTCGTTTGATAAACAATTGAATTCCCAGGTTTTGACAGTATAATTTTACAAATTCTTCTTCAATATCTGATTCTTTTTCCCTTAACTTATAATTGCAATGAGCAGCAATTACGTGATAGTCGAGTTTTTTAAGTAAGGTTAATAATACCATGGAATCAACACCTCCGCTTACCCCCACAATTATTTTATCCTCTTTTTGAAGTAATTGATTTAGGAAGATAAACTGCTCAAATTTGTGTGTCATTCTTACAAAATTAGTTAGTTTTGAACTTATAAAAGCAAATTCAATTTTTGCATGTGTATATACCAATGAAAAACCAATTCCTAGTCTGTCTTTTTTTTAGTTGTTTGCCAATTTTTATTTGGGCTCAAAAAAGTCCAATTGAAATAGTTTCTGCTGGAAGTGCAGAGATAGTTACAAACAAAGGAAATGAGATGACCAAGCTCATTGGTAATGTTGCCTTAAAGCAAGCGAGTACTTTTTTATATTGTGACAGTGCATTGTTTTATGAGAGAGAGAATAGGGTAGAGGCTTTCTCAAATGTGAGGTTAATTCACCAAGATACAGTAACCATTACTGGTAATTATCTGAATTACGATGGCAACAACAAAATGGCCTATGTCAATGAAAAAGTAAAGTTAAATGACAGAACCATGTTATTAGAAACAGAAAAATTAGAGTTTGATTTGAACAATCAAATAGGGTATTACCGCAACGGAGGTAAAATTACTAGTGGACAAAGCATACTCAAAAGTGAAAACGGAAATTATTATTCAAGTGCCAATGAATTTTACTTCCAAAAAAATGTGAAAGTAGAAAACCCAGCGTACAATCTTGTTTGCGATACGTTGATGTATCAAACCCGAAAGAAAATAGCTTACTTTTTTGGACCTACTACTATATCAAGTAAGACCGAGCGCATACATTGTTCAAATGGTTGGTACAATACGCTAACTGATCAAA
>CANHRW010000219.1 GCA_947462865.1 Bacteroidota bacterium
TCTGATATTTATGGAAGTTATACTGGACTAGTATATTTAACTCCATTGATTGGTGGTTATATGGCTGATAGATATTGGGGGAATCGGAAATCAATCATAATTGGCGGAATTTTAATGGCTATTGGTCAGTTTTTTATGTTTTTAAGTGGTTCGTTTTATGCAGAAACAGAATTAGCCCGCGGTTTAATGATGGGTGGCTTAGGTATGTTAATATTTGGAAATGGGTTTTTTAAGCCAAATATATCTACTATGGTAGGACAACTTTATCCAAAAGGTGACAAAAGAATTGACTCTGCATTTACAATCTTTTATATGGGTATAAATTTAGGTGCGTTTCTTTCTCCATTAATTTGTGGTGGACTTGGAGATACTGGAAATCCTTCTGATTTTAAATATGGATTTTTAGCTGCATCAATTGGAATGATTATAAGTACATTGTTATTTACATGGCTAAAAAATCATTATATAGTTACACCCGAAGGAGAGCCAGTTGGAGCAAAACCTAATAGCCAAAGAATTGTTGATTCCAGCTCATCTTCAAAATCTGATTTTACAAAAAGTCAAATTATGTTCTGGTTAAGTGTAGAAATTGTTTTATTTAGTTTGTTTTACTACCTAAATCAGGGTGTAATAGGTTCTTTTATTTTTTCTTTATCAATAAGTGCACCAGGACTAATAATTTCAGATAAAAATCTGGCAAAAGATGAACGAGATAGAATTTGGGTCATTTATATAGTAGCATTTTTTGTTATTTTCTTTTGGGCTGCTTTTGAACAGGCTGGAGCTTCATTGACATTTTTTGCTGAAGAACAAACTGACAGAGAAGTAGGATTGCATATCTCTAAAGTTGTTTTATCATCAATATATGGAGCTTTAATTTTACTTTTAGGCTTTTTTACATTCAAAGTATATACCAAATTAAATAATGAGCAAAAAGGAGTAAAAGAATTAATATTAGTAATTTTAACTTTAGGTATATCGGGATTAACATATTTAATCTATAATTTAAGTTCGGATGGACAAAATATTAGTTCTATCCCAGCTAGTTTCTTTCAATCAATCAATGCGGTTTCAATTGTAATTTTTGCCCCAATTTTTTCAGTTTTATGGACTGTTTTAGGTAATAGAAATATTGAGCCAGCTTCGCCTTATAAACAATCTATAGGGTTATTACTTTTAGCAATTGGATATTTAGTTATTGCATTTGGTGTTAAGGGAATTGCACCAGAAACAAAGGTAAGTATGATGTGGTTAGTAAGCTTATATCTTATTCATACATTTGGTGAATTGTGCCTTTCTCCAATTGGCTTATCAATGGTTAATAAATTGGCTCCAGTAAAATTTGCTTCATTATTAATGGGTGTTTGGTTTCTTTCAACAGCTTCTGCCAATAAATTTGCAGGTACATTAAGTTCATTGTATCCTGAAACAATGTTGAGGATTGAAAATGTACAAGAACAACAAAATTCAACCGGTTTAGTACTATGTCAAAAATTAGATAAGTCTGAAATTATTGGTGATTCAAAATATATAAGTATTGATTTGATTTCTTTTGAACAGGTAAAATCTAAAACTCAAAAAGCAGAAATTGTAAGTAATTTATTTAGAGATTCACTTGTAAAAGAAAAGAGTTTTCTTGGATTTACAATCAATAGTTTGTATTCATTCTTTATGTTGTTTGTCTCAATGGCAGGCATAGCATCAGTTATATTGTTTTTCTTATCAAGAAGACTTTTGAAAATGATGCATGGTGTCAGGTAACTTTGTATTAAATAATTATACTTTATTAAGTTATAATTAAATTAGAACAAGAAGGGCTGCAAGTTTCACTTGCAGCCTTTTTTTTGGATTGGATTTCAGTTTTAAGGAAAATCTAACCGGTAAAAAAATTAAATTGCCATACCATGCTTGAACACATAGATTTAACCAAAATACTCGTACTCGATATTGAAACGGTTCCTCAATCAGAAACTTTTGATGCCCTCTCTGATACTTGGAAAGACCTTTGGCTCAAAAAAGCGCAAACCCTTAAAAAAGAAGAAGGGCAAACAGATTTAGATGTCTATCCTAGGGCAGGTATTTATGCTGAGTTTGGTAAAATTGTTTGTATTTCTTGTGGTTTTTTTGTGCGAGAAGGAAATCAATATGGGTTTAGAATTAAATCATTTGCCAGTACAGATGAAACTGAAATTTTAAAACAGTTTACCCAATTGGTAAACCAACATTTTTCAGGTCCAGGTTTTTCTTTGTGCGCGCACAACGGTAAGGAATTTGATTTCCCATTTATAGCTCGAAGGTGTTTGCTCAATGGTTTGCCAATTCCTCAACCCTTAAACATTGCAGGCAAAAAGCCTTGGGAGGTCAACCTCTTAGATTCTATGGAGCTTTGGAAATTTGGCGATTACAAGAGCTTTACTTCTTTGGTATTATTGGCTTCTGCTTTTGGCATACCAACACCCAAAGACGATATAGATGGCAGCATGGTAGGCATGGTGTATTGGAAAGAAAAGGATTTAGAACGCATACAAGTGTATTGCCAAAAAGATGTCATTACCGTTGCTCAAATTTTATTAAAATACAAGCTACAACCTTTATTACACGAAGAACAAATTCTATATGTTTAATTCAGTTGGTCTAACTTATTTTCTATATTAGCTATAATTCCTTGCCAGCTATACTTGTTAAAAAAAGCTGTGGGTAATTCAGATGTTTTTTCTTGTAATTTGAGTTCAATTGCCTTTGCAAATTCATGCCAATTTCCATCTTCAACAATAGTTAATAAATTTCCACAAACTGCAGGGTCAATCCCTTCAGCACCAGTTTGCGTAGAAATAATTGCTTTACCTCTGGCTAAAGTGTCTATGGCTTTGGTTTTAATACCTCCACCACTCATAATAGGATTCAACATCAAGTCTGCACCATCAATATAAGTTTCTATATCTTCCACAAATCCACAGTAAGTGAGGTGTTCCATTTGTTCTAATTTAGCAACAATATGCTTTGGTAGATTTTTACCACAAATGAGTATGTGATAGGGTAAGTTTTGAGCTTCTAATAAGGGGTAAATTTGTTCGGCTATAAATGCAACAGCTTCATAGTTGGGCGCATAACTCATGGTTGCAAAAAACAATAGCACATGGGCTTGAGGAGCAATTTGGTATTGATTGTTCAAAATTGCTCTTGCATTTGTTTGAATGGTTGGCAATTTGTTAAAAGGTACTCCGTATGGCGTTAATAAAGTTTGATTGGCATTCAATTCAAATTCATGAATGGCTTTTGCTTGGTCTATATCACTCACAAAAATCACCAAATCGGCATGCTTGTAAGCCCATTTTTCGTAAAAGTACAAAATAGGCCACCATTTTTTACCCATGCTTTTAAACCTAAGGTATTCTATATTGTTGCTGCGTATAAAAACTTTTTGTTTACCAATTATTTTTAAAAACGGAATCATCCAAGTCATCCAAGGCTGGTCAAAAAAGACATATTCGGTTTTGCGTTTTTTTATGGCCTTTAAAATCTTCAAGAGCTGATTAAATTGTAAGTATCTCCAGGGGCTAAAACGCATGCCAAAAA
>CANHRW010000220.1 GCA_947462865.1 Bacteroidota bacterium
AATAACCCAATTTATTAAATGTATGAGAAATTGAATTTGTATTGTTAAAAGGAGCAGAATAAATATTTTGACTATTATCGCCCCATTTCAATGTATAAATTGAATCTGTATTAAAAGTTGTACTAATTAAATCTAAATTGGCATCAAAAAATTGACTATCTATTGTTGACTTACAATGAGTAAAAAGTTTCAAATTTGACACCCAATTTACACCATTAAAAACATCAATTACATTGGTATCAATGTACGCATTTGGATTTTGCTTTGTTGTAATATTCAAAGTTTTTGAACTTGAACAATTCTTATTGTCTTTTACTATCAATTCAATTGTATTTGTAACACTACCAGAACCATTACTCAATTGAAAACTAAATGAAGGTTGATTTACATTGGTTTTAGAGTTTGGTGCACCTGTTCCATAAAAATTCCAATTGCTTGTTAATGGAATTACTCCTGTTGAATTATTTATTGTATTAATTATGGTTCCAGAGCACATAGAAGAGGATTGGTTAGTAGTAAAGTCTGCAATTGGCTTAGGATTAACTTTAATCACCAATTGAGTATCTGCTATACAGCCATATCCATCTTTTAATCTGTATTTTACTGTGTAATCTACAGGAATATTTCCAGTAGGATTGAATGTTACATTTGGTTCTTTTAGAGTTGTAAAACTTGGTGCACCAGTTAAAATGCCAAAATCCCATTCATGTGTTAAAATATTTACTCCAGTAGAGCTGTTGACAAATTGAACATTAGTTCCTCCACATTGAAAACTTGGAACTAAAAAAGTTTGAATCGGCTTTGAAATAGTCAACCCTTTTAAAGTATCGGCTTTGGTTCCGTTGCTTACTCGAATAGAATAAGTACTGGCAAATGACCTAGTTGGTACCAACCAACTGTGATTGGTTTTAGTAACATTTACATCTAAGATGCCACTGCCAAAATTGCCATTTTGGTCTGAAACTTCAATTTTAAATGAGGGATTTGGGCCAAAACCCGTTGTATCAAAACGGATGGTATAAGTATTGCCACTGCACAGGTGTGTGGGGTTGCCATCAATTCTAAGGTTGTTAAGGGTTTGGGCCTTTAAGAATATTGGGCTTAAAAGAATGCTTAAAAGAATGCAAATGAACTGTTTCAAGGGTAGGCAGATTGTCAAATGAGGTGCAATTTATACAAAATATTTATTTAATGTAACAGCTAACTATCAATATGACAATTATTTAATTTCTAAATCCGACCAAATCTTATTAAATAGTATTTGTATGTTTGAAAGCAAATCACATGTCCAGCTCCACCCTACAAAGCATTAAATTGGCAATGCGCAATTTGTCTCCTGCACAAATGGAGGCATTGGTATTGCAATTGGCTAAATTTAAAACGGCCAACAAGGCCTTGTTGCATTACTTGTTGTTTGAAAGTGAAGATGAAGCTGCCTACATTGAAAAAGTAAACCAAAGCATTTCTGAAACGCTTGAAATGACCAACCAAACCCAGGTTTACTTGGCCAAGAAAACCATACGCAAGGCTTTGCGCATAGCCGATAACCACATTCGGTATTCGGGCAAAGCAGAAACTTGCATTGAAATTTTGTTGCATTTTTGCAGTTGTTTGGAACAGCTGCCCATTGATTTTAACAAATACCCCATATTGGTGAACCTGTATCAGCGTCAACTCAAAAAAATAGAGCAGGCCATTCAAAAACTCCACGAAGATTTGCAATACGACTACCAACAACAGCTATTAAAAACACTCAAACATTACAAAACATGAGTATTTTTTTGTTTTCGTTGTTGGTCAATACCGCCTATTTCATTGCCGATTTGTTTATTAAACTCAGCAGCACCCAACAATCGGCTTGGGAAATTTTGCGCTTTAGAAGCATTTATGCGGTGCTGTTGTCTTTGGTATTGATTGGCATTTCTCAAGAAACATTGGCAGTGCCAGCACCAACCCAATTGGCGCTTTTAATTGGTTGTGGCTTGCTGAATGCTTTTGGCTTGTATGCCTATATCAAAGCATTGCAAAATTTACACTTTGCCAATGTGTCTGTGGTGGGTATTGCTGGCGCCTTGATCCATTATGCGGTGGCTGCTGTATTTCAACATTCAGTTTTGGGAATTTGGTTCTACATTGCTTCGCTATTTTGCATGGCAGGAATTGCCATTCAATGGAAAAAAATGCAATCAAACAGGGGCTTAATTTGGGCAGTTAGCGGTGCCATTGCATGGGGCTTTGGCTATGCTTTGCTTGCTTTCCCTATGAAAACTTGTAGTGCGTCTTTTGCTACTTTGGTAACCGAATTGTGTTTGTTATTGGTTGCCCTTTTGTTTGGCCAAAGGCAATCTTTTATACACGCTTTTAAACAAAGCAAATACCTGTTTGCGGTGGCCTTTTTTACCATTCTGGGTTCATGGTTATTGAACATTAGCTATTCAAAATTTAATTTGAATTTGATGGGTTTTATGCAACTGGCTTTCTTTCCTTATTCTTTGTTGGCTGGCTTTTTTATTTTCAAAGAAAAACTCAGTAACAAAGAATGGCTTGGAATTGGCCTCATTGGAACAGGCTTGGTCATTTATTTTTGGTTAGTAGCAGCCTGACCAAACAATTGGTCATTTGTCCATACATGAACACCCAAAGGTTTTTCAAGGGCAATGTTTAACATGGCTTTGGCAACTGTAATGGCTGCTATCCCTTTGTATGCTTTTAAGGGGCCAATCATTAATAAGTTGATGGGTTTGAACAGCCACTGAAAGATTTTCTCGAACAACCTGAATTCAGTTCTTGCTCCCATTAACAAGGCTGGCCTAATGATTTGTAAGGCATCGAACCCAATGGCTGCTAAATCTGTTTCTACTTTGGCTTTTAAGCGGCTGTAAAAAACGGGTGATTTTTCATTGGCACCCATGGCTGAAACCAATACAAATTGAGTTGCGCCATTGGATTTGGCATACTGGGCAATTTCTAAAGGAATGCCATGGTCTATTCGGGTATATTGGTCTTGGTTGGGAGTTTTAGATTTGGTAGTGCCTATGCAACAAAAAACATCATCGGCTAACAATTGTTGTTGTATAGTGGCAATGTTGTTAAAATCTACAATGAGTTGTACTAATTTGGGGTGAGCCAAAACCAAGTCTTTGCGTGTTAAAGCAATTACTTTTTGGTAGTTGTTGTTGTTGAGTAATTGAAATATCAATTGTTTGCCCACCAAACCCGAGCTACCTATTACCAATGCTGTTTTCATTTCTTTTGTTGGGGATGGTTGCTGTTTAATAATTCGGGTTGTTGTATGACCCAATTGGCCATGTCTTCAACCAAAATATTGGCTGGCACTTGTAAGTATCCTTCAATTTTTCTGCCGGTTAATCTCATTAAATTGATATAAACCAATTTGAGCTTTTTTCTGACCGACATCCACTTTTTGGCTATAGCAATTTGGTTTACTCTAAATACTTTAAAATCTTCAAAACCCAATGCGGCAATTTCTTTTTCTAGCTGCCACCTTCTTTTTAAATAAGGGCTAGAGTGGTTGTGTTCGCAATGGGGGTTTACTAAAACAAACCTG
>CANHRW010000221.1 GCA_947462865.1 Bacteroidota bacterium
GCAATCACATATAAGTCATATGGTTTTACACTCAATTCCAATGTTGGGTATTCGTCTACTGGAACTTTTACAACTTTGGCGCTTCAACCTACTACAGCCGCTCTTGGGCTTCAGTTTTCATTTATAGATACAAGTAGTTTTCATTTATCTTGGACAAAAGGAGATGGATCTAGGAGAATTGTAGTTGCCAGACCAATGGGATCTACAAGATATGCGCCAGCCAATGCAACTGGTTACTCGGTTAATAGCAATTCTTATTCAGATGTGCTCAATGCATCTACAGGAACAAATAACAAAGTAGTTTTCAATGATACAAGCTCAAGTTTTACAATTTCAGGTTTGAACTCTGGAACAATCTATGAATTTGATATATATGAATACAATGGTACGAATGCAAGTGCCAATTATGGAACAAGTTTCTTAAGTGGGAACCAATCAACACTTGCCAGCCAACCTGCAGTTGCAAGTAATTTAACTTTTAGTAATACAACAGACTCGAGCACATTGGTTTCTTGGACCAAAGGTTCAGGAAGTAATAGGATACTAGTAGTAAGATTAGCTGCTACACCAAAAGCCAATCCAACAAATGGTACGGCATATCCTGTGAACAGTTCTTCGTTTTCAGATGTTCCCAATTTATTAACAGGGTCTGGTAATTCAGGAAATGTGGTAGTTTACAATGCAGCTGGTTCAAGTGTAAATGTAACAGGTTTAACGAGCTCAACTGCCTATTCATTTGACCTTTACGAATACAATGGAACAAATGCTACAATCAATTATTCAGCTGCAATTACTCAAAATAAAACGACATTGAGCATAGCTCCGACAATTACTTCGAGTGCTATGGTATTTGGGACAATTACCACAAACAGTATTCAGTTGTCTTGGACAAATGGAAATGGAAATAGAAGGATTGTAATAGTAAGACCAAGCAATGTATCTATTGTAGGCCCTTCAAATACTACTGATTATATTGTTAATTCAGCCTCTTTTGCAGACTACACCAACGATTCAATGGCAATTAACAATAGATTGGTGTATGATGGAAATGGTCAAACGGTAACCGTAACTGGATTGAGTACAGGTACCTCTTACACTTTTGATATTTATGAGTACAATGGAAGTACGAGTAGTATAACTTATGGAGCTGTATACAGTGGAGCTAGAACTACATTGGCTGCACAACCCTCTACTTTGTCAAGTAATTTAGTTTTTAGTAATATTACTCAAAGTAGTATGACTTTAAACTGGACAAAAGGAAATGGAGCAGGAAGAATTGTAGTAGCCCGCGATATCAATACTTCTAGATCTGCTCCAACAAATGCAACTCAATACACTGTTAATAGCGCTTCTTATTCAGATATTACAAACGATACAACAGGTGCTGGAAATATTCTTGTATACAATGGAACAGGCTCAACGGTTAATGTAGTTGATTTGACACCGGTTAGCAGGTATGCTTTTGATATTTATGAGTACAATGGCTCTGGATATGCAACAAATTACAGTAATAATTTGAGTGGCAATGAAATGACTTTAGCTGCAGAACCAATACAACAAGCTTCTAACGTAAACTTTACCAATATAACTAAAAATGGGTTTACTGTAAATTGGACAAAAGGTTCAGATGCAGGATACTCTATGGTAATTGTAAAAGCTGGATCAGCTGTTGATGGCTTCCCTATTGATGCAGGTAATTATTTAGCAAGTACAATTTTTGGAAATGGCAATGAATTAGGAACTGGTAATTACATAGCTTATGCTTCTACTGGTAATTCTTTAAATTTAACAGGTTTAACCGAAGGAGTAACTTATTATATAGCTGTAGTTGCTTACAATACTTCGGCAAGTACATTACAAAACTATTTATTGACTAACCCTGCAACTGGCTCTCAAACAGCTCAAAGGGAAACTTTTTACTCTAAAGGCAATTTAAGTCCTGAAAGTTTAAGTAGTTGGAGTAGCAGCCGAGATGGATTGGGCTCAAACCCAACCGCATTTAATTCGGCCGACAACGAGTTTGTTATTCAAAATGGTCATACAATGTCTACAACAACAAGTTGGAATTTTGGGTCAAACGGAACTTCTATTTTGAAAATTGAAAATGGTGGAATACTGCAAGCCAATCATCAAATAACAATAGCCTTGTCAGATTCTTTTAAAATGGAAGGCAATGCAAAATACATACATAACCATACTGGTTCCTTTACTAATGGCATATTAAATGGTAAAGAGTTGTTTGACATTACAAGTACTTTTGAAATTCAAAGCACATCCAATATAGGACCAAATCAACCTAGTTCAGGATTTGGTAATTTAGTCATTAATATTGCAAACGACCCAGGTTACAATGTTCAAATGGGCGGCGGTACATTGCATATACAAGGTAATTTTGAAATGCAAAATTTCCCTGCAAATAGAGACTGGCAATTCACTAACAACAATTCATTAAATTTAACAATTGATGGCGATTTAAATGTGGCTAATGGTGGTTTAGATTTTGCATCACAATCAGGTAATTCATTTGTAATTGCTTCTATTAATGGAAACTTTATTCAAACTGGTGGTGTAATTAAATCAACATCTTCTACAGCTTTGAACTTAAGTTTAAGTGGGACAAATAAGAACATAGCCCTTACTGGTGGTAATTATCTTGCTAACAATATCAATTTAGGTATCGCTGCCAATGCAGCATATGCTAGTTTATCAACTATTGCTTTAGGTGGATCCAAAAGTCTAACAATTGATGGTACATTAAACATGGATACTTATCAAATTATTGCAAGTGGAAACAACGCCTCAATAACCATCAATGGTACCATTGAAACTGCAGATACCAATGGTTTTTCTGACAGGCCTAATACCTGTATTTCTAATGCCAATAATCCAACAATCACTTTACAACCAGGATCAACTATTCGATACAATGCCAATGGTGATCAATTGGTTTCTGCCCGTTCTGATTATGACAATATTGACATTCAAGGCTCTGGTATCAAATATGTAGAAGCGGGTTTTAGATTGTCATTTAGTGGAAATTTATCTAGCAATGATGCTTTCTTATTAAAATCAGATGCAATGGGAACAGCTTCAATAGGAGAGCTGCCTGTTTCTGCAAGTATTACAGGTAAAATAAGTATTGAAAGATTTATTCCTGCAAGAAGAGCATACCGCTTTTTATCGAGTGCAGTTAGTACAAGTAATTACATTCAAAACAATTGGCAAAACGGTGCATTTATTACTGGAAATGGTGGAGCCGAAAATGGTTTTGATGTTGGCACATTGCAGGGTTTGCAGAATCCATCTATGTATACCTTAAATGCGACAAACCAAACATGGGACTCTATTCCCAATACGAATGCTACAAATTTGACACAAGGAATAGGCTACAGAATGTTTGTAAGGGGCGATAGAACCATCGACTTGAATTCAAACAATGCTACTCCTACAAGTACTGTTTTAACAGCAACAGGAATTCATACGCCTGGCGATCAAACTTTCAGCACCTCTTCAAC
>CANHRW010000222.1 GCA_947462865.1 Bacteroidota bacterium
AAAATTACCGTTTTGGTTGAAGTCTATAAATACTGCTGCATTTGAAATATTGTTTGCTGCACATGAACCCAACAACAATGAAAGTTGATAGATTTGACCCTTTATACAATTGGCAGCAGGCAACAAAGTATAATTGTTATACGCATTCAGTATAGATCCGTATGCACCCAATGAGCTACAAGTTGAAGTGTTACTAAGGTTAGACAAGGTAACCCTCCAAATTTCTTCGTCGGTAATACTTTGGGCATACGATTTACAATAAGCAGGTGCAATTTTTCTGTTGAATACACCTGTTGAATTGTGATTGATTGTTTGCCCTAAAATGCTCAATGATTGTAGAACAGATCCAACAGAATCCCCAACACTTGCATAATTGGCTATGTCATATGTCAACCAAAAATAGTTGGTATCATTTGTAAGATTGACATTGGTTGTAATTGTAAATACCCCTTGTGGATTCACATAATTACCAATTAAATTTTGAGTAGAAAAAACTGAGTTATTTCCTGTATAATACAATTGAGCATTTGAAATCAAATCTGCTGGATTTAAACCCGAACCATAGGTATCAAATGTAAACTCTGTGAGTGTGGTTGGAGCACCTGTACTACTCATGACCAAACGAATATCCATTAATTGGTTGTTTACCGAACCTTGTTCAACCTTGTAAAAATTTGTCTGTTCAGCCTGTATATTAACCAAACTCATTGCTGCAGCAACCACTCTAAACCCTTGATTGGGCATAACCGGAAATTGAGTGCTCCCATTAAACACATAACTGTTTACATTGGCGACCAAGCTATCACCTAAATTAGCTTGTGAAGACACCGAATAAACTACCCAAAAATAGTTGTTCCCAGCCAACAAGGCTTGTGAACCTGTACAAGAAAAATTCCCAGTAGGGTTGAGTAGGTTAGCACCAAATTGCTTTTCGGTTGAGAAAAGAGAATCTGAGCCAGTATAAAATATTTTTGCACTTGCAATTGCTGCATTATTTTTTGTGCCTGTAGTAGACAAGTTAAATTGAGTCAGGTTTCGGTTAAGTTGTCCATTGGTGCTAATTCTCACTCTAAGCATGACGTTGTTTTGTGAGCCCGCAGCTACTGATGCCGTATTGCGAGTAATAGCAGTTCCTGAAATTGACATAATAGGCGCACTAGAAACCAATGTAAAATAAGTTCCTTTACTGGCTAAAGGAGCTATTGGTCCATAAGGTGAGGATGTGGTAGATGTAAATGTATAAATGGTATTAGGCACAAAGCTACCCGTGCTATTGGAGGGTATTCCCCTCCTTCTCCAAGTATTACCTGCAGGACCAGTAGCTTGAGCAACATAAACCTGATTGATGTTTCCAGATAAATTATCGCTATTGCCATAAGTATAATTCATACCACGAATGGTAAGTGTTGCAGACAAAGACAAGTCGTTACCGCCATTTAAATCTATGTGATACGTTTTATCAGACATTAATGAGGTTAATCCTGTATCAACGGGTCCGCTAGTTTGCGATAAAATTCTAAAAGTCAACTGTTGGTTGTTCCAATTAACACCCGGATTTAATACCAAAGTTTTTAAATGGTTACTGTTGGCTGTAGCTTGTAAGTATGAAGCACCCAAACCAAGCGGAATAAAAATACTATTTGAATTGCTGTTGTTTCGTTCAAATTTTATAGGCCCAAGTACATAAGAACCATGAGTAGTTGGAGGGCTTGAACTAGATGGTTCAGCACCAATACTACCTGTACTTAAAGGACCTAAAATCAATAAGTTTGCTGCAGATGTAAAAACAATCCCCCGCTGACAAGCCAATGAGCCACCAAGTGAAGCACTACCAACTCTAAGTGTAGAACCAAGTTTAACATGGTCCATGGTATTGATAGTTAAACCCCCATAAATAATAGATTCGGTACTGGTTAATGAATCACATTCAAAACCATTAAAAATGGTGTCTTTTGCAAGTATTGCAGCGGGCATATTTCCATTTACAGTGCCACCATACCAAATGTTTCTATTTACATTTAATTTGGGCAATATAGGTCTGTTTAAAAAGGATGACCGCGCATTCTTTACAATGGTTACAGTTGTTCCTAAAGCTAATGAACCTATGGTTAACAATTGAGCTTGCAATACAGGTCCTTCTATTAAATAAAATGCGTTGCTCACTGTTATTGGAGCTAAAATACTTAAACCACCAGAATTGAGTTGATAAATTCTTGGAACATGACCATTGGCATAGGTTCCAGAACCATTAACAATGGCCGCATTCCCGCCAGAAAACAACAATGCGGTACTGGTAGATCCACTCACATTGATAGTACCATTATTGGTAAGTCCTCCTCCAATAAAAGTCCATCTAGAAACCAAATTGCTTAGAGAAGTATTAGAAGTATAACTACCGGTAGCACTAATGGTCATTTGATCAAAGGTTTGCAGTACCTGTTCGTTTGATGAAGAATAAAACCTGAGGGTTCCATGAATGGTTAAGCGCTGCGTTCTTGCAATATTCACATCTATTTCAACTGTATGGTTGGCTGAAATAACAACATTTGAATTGGCATCAGGAACAACACCCCCAGCCCAAGTTGTGGGGTTACTCCACAAGCCACTTTGAACTGATTGTACCGTTAATGGTGTATGTTCTAAAACACAAAAACTATCTATAAATAAATTGGCTGTTTGGTTATAAGATGCATTCCTATAAAAAGCAAATTTTGCTTGAGGTACCAAATAATTAGCCGGTATTTTTATGCTAATATTCGACCAATTTGAAGATGTATTCATCACACCTGAGCCATTTAGCAAGGAAGTAGGTATGGGTGCATTCGGTTGAACATGTGCAATTGGTTTCCAACTTGAACCATTATCGGCCGATGCCATTAACACCAAAGGGTATAATGCGTTTGAAGATTGCGCACAAAAATAATTGAATTTCAAATAGGGCTCAATGGCCGTTGTTAAATTAATAACCGGGCTTTCAAGCCTTCTTGACATGGTATTTGCCAATGGACCAAAATTAAAATCTTCAAGCCATAAAACACCGTTTCCATTTGTTGTAAGGGGTGTTACTCCTTGAGTTGAACCCTTTAGCCAAACAGCTTGTTGAAAGCTATTTTGTTCCCAATTTTTAGGCCCATCAATGCCTGTAGGGGCAACCAATCCATCGCCCAATAAGTTAACGCCTGTTTGAGTCCAACCAATAGGCGCGTTTGTGCCTGCCTGAAATGATTGGTCAAAATTTTCTGTAAAATAAATCTGAGCATTAGAAGAAAATACACAAAAAACCAGGTAGCAAAAGAGTAAGAATATTTGTGCTTGTTTGAACATTTGGTAGCAAGAATACTTGCTATAAAGGTAACAATTTTGTCAAACATTCATTGCTAAAAAAAAACAAAAGGAGGCAATTTGCCTCCTTTTAATGAAAAAATAACTTTATGAAATTTAATTGCTCAATACTTTATGATAGCTTTTGGCCCCATTAAAATTCAATTCTAACA
>CANHRW010000223.1 GCA_947462865.1 Bacteroidota bacterium
AATGTTGTAAGCTACCAATATATGCTCTCATTGACAAAACATGGTTGCGTCTGAGGCTATCATATTCGAAACGAATTTGTTCTTGCACTGAAACAGGAGGAACACCTTCTCCCAATTGGGCGTATTTGCTTTCAAGTTCTTGTACTGATTGCATAAACTGGCCATTCATTTGATACAATTCTTTGAGTTCATCATTTTCT
This sequence comes from Bacteroidota bacterium, assembly GCA_947462865.1. Classification (GTDB taxonomy): domain Bacteria; phylum Bacteroidota; class Bacteroidia; order UKL13-3; family UKL13-3; genus CAISCU01. Next base: position 201 of record CANHRW010000223.1, read on the forward strand.
TTAGACCCTCTTAAATTGTATTTGAGAATGGAATCAGGTGCAATTTCTAATTCTAAACGGCTATTGGTATCCAATACCATTAAAACATCACCGTTTTTAAGTCTGACAATACAAAACAGTTTTTCTTTGATATTGCCTTCAAATTGAAAACGCCCGTCTTTTCCAACCAATGCTGTATCAATGTTGATTAACCCATTTGTTGTGAGTTCCTGTATGCTCAAGACAGTATTCATATAGGCTGCAGGCAACTTACCTTTTAGTAAAAAGCCAGACTGTACTTCATCTTGATTATTGTCTGAACAAGCAGTGAATAACATGCTGAATGCCAATAATAGATAAAGGTATTTAAATTTATGCATGGTGTTCGAGGGTGTTTTTTAATAGTTGACTGGTTAATTTAGGATCTGCCTTGCCTTTACTCAATTTCATTACTTCTCCCATAAACAAGCCTAATAAGCTTTCTTTACCAGCTTTGTATTCTGCAACTTTACTTGGAAATTTTTCTATAGACTGATTGATCCATGTTTGCAATTCATCTGAATTGCTTTCTTGAAGTAAATTTAATTTTTCGGCAATTTGCAACGGACTTAAATGGTGTTCGTTGATCATTTCTGGAAATACCTTTTGTGCAGCAACACTATGGCTCACTTTACCTTCATCTATGAGGTTAATTAAATCTGCAATTCTAGATGCCTGAACCGAAAAATCTTTGATTTCTATTGCTTGTTCATTCAAGTAACCTTTAATCCCTACCATTACCCAGTTTGCTGCGGCTTTGATATTGCTCGAATGTTTTAGTATCGATTCAAAATATGCAGCGATGTCTTTGTTTTCTGTTAATACATTTGCATCGTATTCATTTAGCCCAAACTGTTGAGTGTATTTTTCAAAAAGTGCTTTAGGCAATTCTGGCATAAGCGCCTTTACACCTTCAATATAGTCGGCACTGACATGCAATGGTGGCAAATCAGGCTCAGGAAAATACCTGTAATCACTTGCTCCTTCTTTGCTTCGCATGCTTATGGTAATTCCTTTTAAGGCATCAAAAGAACGCGTTTCTTGGGCAATCCTTTCTCCAGTTTCTATACAAATAATTTGCCTTTTTATTTCAAAATCAATGGCTTTTTGAACATTACGCATTGAGTTCATGTTTTTCACCTCTACTTTGGTTCCAAAAACTTTACTGCCTTTTAACCGAACCGATATATTTGCATCACAACGTAAACTACCTTCTTCCATATTACCATCGCAAATTTCTAGGTATCGAACTAATTTTCTGACTTCGCTTAAATAAGCGTATGCCTCTTCACCACTTGCTATTTCAGGTTCTGTTACAATTTCAATGAGCGGTACTCCAGCCCTGTTTAAATCAATTAAAGAGTCGTACACATCTTGGTCGTGCATACTCTTACCAGCATCCTCTTCCATGTGAATTCTGGTTAAGGTAATATTTTTAGGTTCCTGGTCTTTTAATTTAATCGTAATTGAGCCTCCAGTACAAATGGGGGTTTTGTCTTGTGTGATTTGATAGCCCTTTGGCAAATCTGCGTAAAAATAATTTTTACGGGCATAATACTGGTAAGAAGCAATGTTGCATTGACAAGCTAAGCCCATTTTAATGGCATTATTTACGACTTGTCTGTTGTGCATGGGCAATGTGCCCGGATGTCCTAAACTGATTGGACTCACCTGGGTGTTAGGTTCTGCACCATAATCATAAGGATCTGCACAATATGCTTTACTTTTAGTAAGCATTTGGGCATGCACTTCCAATCCAATGACTGGTTCATATTTTTCAAAATCGATGTCTAACTCGGTCATTACTTTTATTTAGAGCTACAAAAATAAGAATTTTCAGCCAAAAAGGAGCGTTATTCTTAGATCAAAAATAGGCTATTAATTGCTATTTGATTGCACCCGTTTTGCACCAATTAACTCGTCATAATTGTACTGAAGATTGCGGGCATATACCAAAATAAGGTACTCGTTCTCCGTTTGAGAATGATTACCTTCTATGGCAATATCATCAGGCTTACCTTCATTGTTTTTAATGGCATAAGCGTACTCGTAACGGCCTTGTTTGAGCGGCACTTCTAAATCATGGCGTTGCCTATTCCTATTGAAGTACATCTTGTACTCAGGCAAACATTTCCAATCAGTAAATTCTCCTATAACGTAAACATCTTGCCCTTCTCCAACTGCGCCATATGCATTGAGGTAAAAATTAACGTAGGCATAATCACCATCAATATCTGAGAGAAACCCTTCTTTATTTTGCAAAAGTTGACGCCCATTGTAATCTAAATATTGAAAATATTGGTTCGCAGCTCTACTTTCATCTATATTGAGAATAACATGCCAAGCAGTATCTAGGCGTTTGCTCCTTACATTGATACTGTATTGTTTAAGGTTGCGGATATCAAAAAAGCGAAATTCATTTTTACCATCAAACAAACTATTATCTGGATAGGTAAATTCTAATTTCTGATTGCTTGAAAACATAGGCTTTAAACCCGTTAAAGCGTTGTCCCAACGGTAATTCTGGAGCACAACTACCTTTACATCTTCTAAAGGATTCACAACCTGACTGGGATTGTAATTTACCGAGAATAATATTTCTTGTTTGGTATACCTAAATTGTGGCAAAGTTGCAATTCTAGCGGAAGCATCTACACTACTTGTTCGTTTTATGATCATGCATCTTCTTTGAAGCAAAAGATCAGACTCATCAAAATTTCTAAAAACTTTTAAAATATAATTTCCCGCCCAAATTGGTTTCATATTTTCATTTGGAAAAACCACATTGTAGTGTACATATTGAATGTATGTATTGGTAGAAAATTTAAAATCAGAGATATTGTCAAACTGCATGCCTTTGATGTATTCAAATTGATTGAATGAACTAGGATTCCAAGCTGCATCACAGAGGGTTAAAGAGTATTGTAGGTTCTCTGATTGTGCACCTATCACATCAAAACTTAGTTTCAACTGTTCAGCATCAAACGCAATAATAGGGTAGCGATCATCTGTGTTATTCTTATACAATTGTACTGATTTAACTCTGCTGTCAAAAACTTCATTTGAAAGCGCTGCACTACTCGTTTTTACAGAAACAACAAGTTGCAAAAAGAATATGAATTTGAAGAATTTAACCATATTACTCTTTCCATAGTGAGGGGAAAAGCATATAAGCCAATCCAATCAGCAATCCATTAAAAATAAATAAAACAATCATGTCCTTTCCTATTTGTGAAGGGTCGGTACCATCCATAGCTCTTTTACAGGCTTTGA
>CANHRW010000224.1 GCA_947462865.1 Bacteroidota bacterium
ATGTAAAGACTCTTTAGAGATTAGTCTTGATGGTACACCAACTTATAAATGTGGGTTGTTCTTTCCAGAGGGATTCTCGCCAAATGGTGATGGAAAAAATGATTTCTTCACAATTAAAGGCATATTGGATTTCCCGGAAAATGAATTAACTATTTATAACCGATGGGGTGAATTGGTGTTTCAAACTTTCAATTACAACAATGACTGGGATGGTAAAGCCAGTGTCAGATCTTTGATGAGCGGCAACAATGGATATTTGCCTAACGATACCTATTACTATGTATTTACTAGCAAATCAAACAACAAATCATACAGCGGATATATTTATCTAATCAGATAAGCAGATTAAAAATGAAGCAGATTAAACAAAGTATATTAACATTTCTAGGAATTACTTGTTTGTTGCAAACAAATGCACAAATCAATTCCGGTAACAATCAATTCTTATTTAACCCAACAAGTATCAATCCTGCCATTGCTGGTTTAATGAACAATCAATTGCAATTAGGGTATGAGGCAAGGTGGGTAGGCATTCAAGGTGCACCTCAAACTATCTTTTTAGCCTATGACAAAGTATTCAGCGAAAATACTGGCTGGAATACTGCCGTGTACAGTGACCATGCAGGTCCAGTTAGTACAATAGCTCTGAGCAATGCATTTGCTTATCATCTAAATTTGAGCAGCACTGTAAATTTATCTATGGGTATAAAACATTTACTTAGTCAGAGCTATTTGACACTTGGAAACCAAAAAGTAAATGACAACGATGACCTACTTCTTTCTGGAGACTTAACAGGAATTCCAGTAAATAATTTTGATGCCGGTTTTACGGTGTACAAACCAGATCAGTTTTTAATTGGATTAAGTTGCGCTAATTTAATACCTCAGAAAAGATACCGTTTTGTTCAAGCTACAGAACAACCTGTAATTTCTATGCAATCATGGTACAATACTGCTGTAAATAATCATTTATCTTTTGAAGCAACAGCATTGATAAATATAGCTACCAATATTCCTGTAAATCTACAATTTTCAGGAATGCTTGTTTTGGATAAAACATTAGGTGTAGGCATTAATTTTTCACCAAGTAACCAAATTGGAGCAATGGTGTATGTAAAAACCAAGGATCGCTTGAATTTATTTTACAATTACAATATGCCTGCAACCCAAATTTTCGCAGTCAGTAAACAAAATCATGCTATTGGTTTGAGTTACCGATTTGGAAAAGACCCTGCAGCAAGTAAGACCTTTTTTATTCAAAGTTATGGCTTGGTAAAGAAGCCTGCAAAAGCTGCAGTAAAACCAACTTTACAGGAAGTAAAAACAGAATCAACTCAGCCCAAGTCAAAATGAGCTTTCAACTTTTCTAGCGCTTTGGCTACTGCTGGGCAAATTAAACTGTTGTGGTAAGTAATGCCTAATTTTTGTATGCTATTTCTTTGGTGTAAGTGAGGGTATTCTCTACAGGCATTAGGACGGTCTTCATAAATCCCACAGTATTTATCAGCACCTAAAAATGGACAAGGCATTGCTTTAAAAACATAATCGCCATCTTCATCAATTCTAAGGTACTTTTCTGTGAAAATTGCAGGTCTGAGTTGTTGGGTTTTAGCCATCCGATCGATGTCTTTATTCAATAACATCGGACCTGTTGTGGTACAACAATTGGCGCACTGTAAACAATCAATCTCTTCAAAAACCTCATCATTAAATCGCTGAAACAATTGGTCTAAACCAGTTGGTTTTTGCTTTTTTAATCGCGCTAAAAACTTTTTGTTTTCGCTTTTTTTATTGGCAGATTGTTGAAGTATTTTTTGATAAGCCTCAATCATACGAGCAATTATTAAGATGGGTTCAATTCATGACCCATTTTTTCCTTTTTGGTATCGAGGTATTTTTTGTTGTGTAAATTGGGGTGAGTAGTTATTGGAACGTTTTCAATAATTTCTAAACCATAACCAATAAGTCCTGCTCTTTTGGTAGGATTATTCGTCATTAAACGCATTTTTTGGATGCCCAAATCACGTAAAATCTGAGCGCCCACTCCGTAATCACGTTCATCCATTTTAAACCCTAATTGCAAATTGGCTTCAACTGTATCTAATCCTTGTTCTTGAAGCTTATAAGCTTTTAATTTATTAATCAAACCAATTCCCCTACCCTCTTGATTGATGTACAATACAACACCTTTTCCTTCCTTTTCAATCATTTTCATGGCTTGGTGTAATTGGTCTCCACAATCGCATCGCATTGAATGAAAGATATCTCCAGTAATACAAGATGAATGCACTCTAACCAAAACTGGTTCATCCTTTTCCCAACTTCCTTTTTGTAAAACCAAGTGCTCTTCACCTGTATCTTTTTGTTGGTAAGCTGTTAAAATAAAATCGCCATATTGTGTGGGCATTTCAACTGAAATCACTTTCCTAACCAATGATTCCTTTTCTAGCCTATATGCTATCAATGCTTGAATGCTTACTAATTTCATATCAAATTTGGCAGCTATTTTTACCAAATCAGGTACCCTAGCCATAGAGCCGTCTTCATTCATAATTTCGACAATACATCCTGCGGGTTCAAAGCCTGCCAATCGGGCAAAATCAATGGCGGCTTCAGTATGTCCAGCTCTTCTGAGAACGCCTTCTTTTCTGGCTTTTAAAGGGAAAATATGTCCTGGTTTTCCAAAATCTTCTGGTTGGGTATTGGGATCTACCAAAGCTTGAAATGTTTTTGCTCTGTCATGAGCAGAAATACCCGTTGTACATCCTTTACCCAATAAATCTATTGAAACCGTAAATGGCGTTCCATGAGAGGTGGTATTGTCATTCACCATCAGATCTAATTTAAGGGCTTCACACCTTTCTTCTATTAATGGAGCACAAATTAAACCTCTACCCTCTTTACTCATAAAATTAATAATTTCAGGAGTAACATTTCTAGCGGCAGTTAAAAAATCGCCTTCATTTTCACGGTCTTCATCATCAACTACAATGATCATTTTTCCTTGACGAATGTCTTCTATTGCTTCTTCAATGGTATTAAACTGTATACGTTCCATCTTTATCTATATTTATACTTTGGTAAAAGTTGAGTAGTTTTTGAATCACACCCTTACTTTCATATTGTTCTTCTATCAGTATCCTAGCGGCTACGCTGGTTTGTTTGATTAACAAAGGATTGGCCAACAAGTTTGAAATAACTGTTACAAAATTAGAAGCCGATTCAGCTTGGTGTATGTGTATTCCTGTTTGGGCATCAATTCCACTGTAGCCCAATTGGGTCGAAACAATACATTTTCCAAGTGCCATGCCTTCCAATATTTTTATCCGAATGCCACTTCCAGAAAAAAGCGGAACTACCATCAATGAAGCCGTTTGCATGAGTTCAATGGCATCATCAACTTCTCCCAATACTTCGATGCCATTTCCTTGGAAAGCAAAAAATCGAGTCGGGGTATTTCTACCTGC
>CANHRW010000225.1 GCA_947462865.1 Bacteroidota bacterium
GTTGCCAATTCTAAAATCAAGTGCTCACGAAGTGCCATATGGGCTTTATCTGCTATTCTTTCAACAAAATCTGATTCTGCAATTAACAAGGGTTTGTTCTTTATAGGAACCGATTTTTGTGGCACAAAAACAGGTATTTCATCTTCAATAGGTTGAACCTTTGTATGTATAGAATCTATCTTAATTTCTGTGAATTCAGGTACATGCAGCACTTTAGCTTCCAAAATAGGTTGAACGGGAATTGAGACAGGTTCACTGTTAGGTTTCACTGTGTTTTCAAATTCCTCCTCCACCTCTTCAATGGGTTCATCACTAAATGTTTGTTCAGTAATCACCGTTGATTTTGAATTTGATCCGAAAGTAACCTCGTCCATTTCGGGATTAGGTAATGTACTTGAATCAAAGTGTTTGAGAATTTCTTCGTCTGCTTGTTTTATTTTTTGTGCGGGTATCAGCGAGCTATTAGCATCTCCATCTGGATTAACAAATCGGACCAATTTTTTATTAGTGCTCGACTGTATGGCTGCAAAACTTTTACTTTCATCCTCTGAGGGCTCGTTAACCATTTCGTGGTCGTCTGGAGATGACAAATCTATTTCATCAAGTGGAAGTTCTTGTAAATTGTCATCGTTTTCTATTTCGTCTAAATCATATCTGATTGGTACCAATTTTAGGCCCATACCTTTGTTGGCCGATTTTGGTTTTTCAGAGTGATCTTCATTCTCTTGTGCAAGAATTGGGTCTTTAGATTCAGCTGATTCTTTCGTTAATGGTTTCAACAAAATTGGCTTAGAAACTTGTTCTGGTTCAATTGATGGCTCAGGCTCTGTTGTAACTGTTGAAGGTATCTCTTCATTGACTGGCGTAACAGGAGCTTGCAATTCTACAAAAATTTCGTCTTGCTTAGGATTCAAATGTAATTCAGTAGACTTCACCAATTGGGGAATTTCTGTTCTTTCGTCTGATGGTAAACCATGAACCAAATTGTACAAAACTGAACGATCACCGCATTGCAAAGCAGCTTGTTCTAAGTATTTTTGGTATTCAAAATGAGACGAATTGAACATTGCTTTTACCAATAGGTTTTGAGCAACAGAAAAATACGGATATTCAAATACGATTTGCTTTAACAAATCTATATGTGATTCACCCAATTCATCGGGCGATTTGACCAATATGCCAAAATCATATTTATTCAATTCAATTGCGTTTGAACTGCTAATATACAAATATTCAAATTTCTCACCAATTTATAAATGCCTTATTAAAGACATCTTGTATCAAGCCATCAGTAATTTTACCAATTAGCGATTGTTCTATAGAGGCAAAATCTTGCTGTGCATCAAAATCTACGAAATTGCTAAAAACTTGCGTGAAATTCTTTGAAGAATCCAATCTGTTTTCAAAGACAACCTCTACCGATACCGACAACCTATTTACAGCGGTCGTTTGATTTCCTTGAATACCTGAAGGAGCCGTTTTATAATCAGTTATTTTACCACTAAAATGAAAATCTCCTACTGCATTGGTTAACTTTAAACCACTTTCATTGATGCATTTTGTTTTTAACTTTTCCGTTAATTCTTGACTTAATGTAGGAGCCACTATACTCGCGTTGTTTACCATATAGGCAACACTGAATGTAGTAGCGTCAGCAGGTACCGATGCCCCACTGTGAGAATAAATATTACAGGAACAAATACCAATCAACAAACAGAATCCAATAAAAAGATTTCGTATCAACATAAACTCATTGAATTAAGTTTGAATTGTTCTGTGTTAAAATACTTAGACAGCAGCTTTTTTAGCCTCAACAGTTTTCTTTAACCATTCATATGTAACAGATTTTGGTCTTTCAATTGGAGAACCCAATGCCCTATCCCATAACATAGAAGCCATTACGCCCAATGCCCTTGAAACACCAAATAATACCGTGTAGAAATCATATTCGTTGAGCCCGTAATGTAATAACAAAGCTCCAGAATGCGCATCTACGTTTGGCCATGGATTTTTAATTTTACCAGTACTTTCTAGAATTGGAGGTGCTACTTCGTAAATATTCCACACAATGTTCACCAATTCGTCGTCAGGCATATAGGTTTTAGCAAATTCTTGTTGAGCTAAAAACCTCGGATCTGTTTTTCTAAGAACTGCATGACCATAACCTGGTACAACTTTACCCGCTTTTAAGGTTTGGTGAATATAATCTGCAATTTGTTCTTTGCTAGGATGCTGACCAATTTCTTCTCTCATTTCCAACACCCATCTAATTACTTCTTGGTTTGCCAAGCCGTGTAAGGGTCCTGCTAAACCATTCATAGCAGCTGAGAACGCCAAATAGGGGTCACTCAAAGCAGAACCTACTAAATGAGTTGTATGGGCAGAAACATTACCACCTTCATGGTCGGCATGTATGGTTAGGTACAAACGCATGAGTTTGTAAAACTCAACCTGATCAAAACCTAACATATGGGCAAAATTTCCTGCCCAGTCCAAACCCTCTTGAGGTACAATGTGCTCAGAATTCTTGTATGTTCTTCTGTAAATATAAGCTGCTACTCTTGGCAGTCTTGCCAATAAATTGGAAACGTCTTCAAAAGTTGGATCCCAATAATCTTTTTTGTTGATTCCTTCTCTGTATGCTTTTGCAAATTGTGAATCAGTTTGCATAGCCATAATTCCAATGCTGAATTGAGTCATTGGATGGGTATGAATTGGAAGCGCATCTATAGCGGCAAAAACATGATGTGGTACTTCTGCCCTACTGTTCCAATCAGCCTGAATTGCCAACACATCATCATAGGTAGGCATTTCTCCTAATAACATCAAGTAGAATAAACCTTCAGGCAATGGTTCGGTACCCCCTGGTACTTTAGGCAACAATGCTCTGAGTTCTGGTATTGAATACCCTCTGAAACGAATGCCTTCATTTGCGTCTAATAATGATGTTTCAGTTAACAATCCAATAATGCCTTTCATTCCGGCATAAACGTCTTCTACGGTAAAAGTGCCCAAAGCCACCTGACCGTTTTCTTTGATAAACTGCTTAATTTCTGTTGATAGAGGAAGTGCCTTTGCGGCAAATTTTTCTTTTAAATTTCCCATTTGAATGCTTCTGCTTTTCGTATATTGCTATAAACCGCGCTAAGTTAGTATTTGTTTTTCAACTTACACAAATTGTTCTTACTCCTTTGCAAAATAATTTAACAATTCTGTTAAAAATGATGTTTTAGCTATTCAATTACACCCCGTTAGGTATTTTGAAGTATATTTACCCTAATGTATTGGCGTTCAAAAATATTATTTTTTCTACTACTAATTGCTGCTGTAAAACCTTGTGAGGAGCTTTGGGCACAAGATAAATTTACGATTACTGGCTCAACTTTAAATGCTGAAACAAAACATAAATTAGCTTTTGTAACGCTTTCAGAAAACAACATTACAATTGCAATA
>CANHRW010000226.1 GCA_947462865.1 Bacteroidota bacterium
TATACAATTTGTAGTCTATTTTTTTAGTTGTTTCTAACCATTGGTCAAAGAACCAGTTTAAATCAACTTTACTGCTATGAATGATGCTGTTTCTGAAATCCTCAAAATAGGGGTGGCAGTTTTTCCAAGTATTAAAATAGTTTTTCATGCAATATAAGAACAAACTATCCCCCAATACATATTGTAAGTTGTATAACATGGTAGCTGTTTTGTAATACACTGCTCTGTAACCTCCGCCATGGCCTAATGCAGAATTAAAGTCATCGCTATGCGTATTCAATGGCATGTCCTCATTAGTTATTGCATCGTTGATATAGCCTAAATAAACTGTACTTTCTCTTAAGTTAATTGGTTTTGCAGCGTTATTTTGATAGCCTTTGTTTGAAGCTTTTTGTTTGACTTCACCTAAAATTCGGCTTGTACTCCAATGAGTCAGAAACTGCGTAAAGCCTTCATCTAAACTGGCCCTGTAAGTTTCGTTGTTACCTACCATCCCAAAAAACCAATTGTGTCCTACTTCATGTGCCAATAAGCCAAAATAGCCAGGTGAACGACCACCATCTAGCGTAAGCATAGGGTATTCCATTCCGTCTTGTGCATCAGCCACAATCATCTTCGGATACATATAGTTCCCAAAATCGGTACTGTAAATTTGCATCACTTTGGTTGTAAATGCACAAGCATCTTGCCAACCAGCTGCATGAGGTTCTTGAACCAATGCAACCACTTTAACTTCTTTTCCGTCATTGAGTTTGAATGAACTTTCGCCAATTCGGTAAGTTGGGTCTGCAGTCCAAGCAAAATCATGCACATTGATGGCTTTAAATTTCCATGTTTTAAAAGTTAATCTTTTTGAATCTGATTGAATGATGGTACTAGGTTCTGAATCCCAATCCTTTTTAGCAAAATTTTTGATATCGAGTTTTTGTCTTAATTCAGCAGGTAAAACCTCTTCTTGGTTGGTTAAGGTACCTGTTGCGTCTAATATAAAATGATGAGGAAAACGAAGTTCTACGTCAAATGAGCCAAAGTCTCCATAAAATTCTTTGCCTAAATGCTGGTCTGTTTCCCATCCAAATTTACGGTCATATACACAAATTCTTGGGTACCAATGAACACCATCATAATGTTTATGCATCCAATTGTCTCTGAACAATTTCATGCGTCTGCGTTGGGTTCCATCTTCATCAAAATAGGTTTCAAAATCAACCAATACGCTTACTTGTTCACCAGGTAATAAAAATTGATTCAATTGAACCTTTAAAATGGTATTGTCTAAACTTGTTTGTACAGCTTTGTTATTGACGCTGATCTTTTTTATTAAAGTTCCCCTTCCATTGATTTCATGTCTGCCAAATTCTTGTTTAAAGCCATTTGCTAAGTTTAAATTTTCTAAATAGGCTCCTTTTACAAATGCATTTTGGTATAAATGGAAATACAATTCTTTGAGGGTATCGGGTGAATTGTTGGTATAGGTTAATTCTGAGGTTCCCCAGATGACATCGTTGGTATCTGATAGACTTGCCTTAATTGAATAATGCACATCTTGTTGCCAGTAATCACTTGATGGTTTTCTGTTTTTCCAGTAAAACTCATTATCTGATGAGGCGTAATTTTGTGCATTTGTACTTAAACAAGCTACTATCAAACCCAATACAATTCCAAAAGCTTTTTTCATAAAATGTAAAATTGTGCTGAAATATAAGCAGCATAAACATGAATCAAAAATCAAAAACCTAAGTAAAATCAATTCTAATTTAATTTATTAAGTATATTTTTGTGGTATGAGTCAAGACACATCACCATATCAGGTTCTTGCCTATTATTTTTATACAAGGGTTCCTGATGCAGAAGAATTTGCAATTCACCATTTAAAATATTGCCAACAATTGGGAATTGTAGGTCGTATTTATTTAGCCCAAGAGGGTATAAATGGCACCATTAGCGGAACAACTGCCCAATGTGCTACTTATATGGATGACTTAAACTCAGACCCAAGATTTACTGGTGTTCAGTTTAAAATAGATCCTGTTAACCAACCTGCTTTTAACAGAATTCATGTGAGGTACAAGAAAGAATTGGTGTATTCTGGCCTCAAAACAATTGATCCAAATAGAAGAACCGGTAAACATATTGACGGTGAAACGGCACAAAAAATGATGCATCAGAAGGATGTTGTTTTGTTAGATGTACGCTCAAATTATGAAACCCGTTTGGGTAAATTTAAAAATGCCATCACACTTGATATGGAGAACTTTAGAGAATTTCCTGATCAAGTTAAAAACCTCGAATCGCTAAAAGACAAGAAAGTAATTACCTACTGTACGGGTGGTATCAAATGTGAAAAAGCTTCTGCATTCTTGTTAGAGAATGGGTTCAAAGATGTATACCAAATGCACAACGGAATCATTGGGTATGCAAACGATACCGGGGGTAAAGATTTTGAGGGTGTTTTGTATGTATTTGATGGAAGGGTTTCAGTTCCTATTAATCAGGTAAACCCCACTTTAATAGCTAAATGTTTGGCATGTGGTACGCCCACTTCTAGAAACCTCAATTGTGCAAATGTTACTTGCAATGATCAATTTAACATGTGCGAAGCTTGTTCAGACAAAATGGAAGGTTGTTGTTCCAATGAATGTATGCAGGCTGAAGGTAAAAGAACTTATAATGGCACTGGTTTTTATTCTAAACCTCCCGTTGCACAAGCAATGAAAGGCGCCAAATAGTCCGTTTTCCCCAAAATATAAACATTGTTGAGGGTTTTGCCTCTAAAGTTTTAATTTGCCGATATGGCTAAGAAAGCGGAAAGTGTTGAAACGCCCTTAATGAAACAATACCTGGAAATTAAAGCAAAATATCCAGGTGCTATTTTGTTATTTAGGGTTGGTGATTTTTATGAAACTTTTGGAGAGGATGCCATTAAAGCATCTAAAATCTTAGGAATTGTACTCACCAAAAGGGCCAATGGTTCAGCTTCTCATATAGAATTGGCTGGATTTCCTCATCATTCTCTAGACAATTACCTTCCTAAATTGGTTAGAGCAGGAGAACGGGTAGCAATTTGTGACCAATTAGAAGACCCTAAATTAACAAAGAAAATAGTTAAAAGAGGAGTAACAGAATTGATTACACCCGGAGTGAGTTTCAATGACAAAATTCTAGACCATAAATCAAACAATTACCTCGCAGCCATTTCATTCGAAAAAGATCTTTGTGGGTTGGCTTTGTTAGATATTTCTACTGGAGAGTTCATGGCAACTCAGGGAAGTAAAACTTATATCGATAAATTGATACAAAGTTTTAAACCTGCCGAAATATTGGTTTCTAAAAAAGAACTTGCTGCTTTTAAAATTTTATTTGGAGACAATTTGTATACCTATGCGCTTGATGAATGGATTTTTCAATTGGGTTTTGCGAAGGAGAAACTGTTGTCACATTTTAAAA
>CANHRW010000227.1 GCA_947462865.1 Bacteroidota bacterium
ATCAAAATTGCAATGTGCTTGTATTTGATATGAATTAGGAAACATTGAAAGATTTATATTAAAATACCAAGTGTTACCACAATTTCCACCACCATAACCTAAAAGGTACCTACCTTTTACTGTTCCTGAATTTATGTCATTTGCATAAAACCAAAATGAAACTGTTCTCGCATTAGTTGGAAATTGATTTGCATCTGTAATTATATGATTATCAATTCCATTAAAATTGTATGCACTATTAATAAAATTAAATCTGTCTGTAGCTAATGTTGCACCAAAAATAGTCCCATTATTCCCATTACCGCTCTCATCATTGGCATTGCCATTGAAAGGATAGTAAGCTACAAGTCCGGTTGTTATGTCCACATCAAGAGTTGTGAAACTGACTTCATTGCCATAAACCGTTCCAGCCGAATTGGTTGCATAAGACCTCACATAGTAGGTGGTAAGCTTATCAAGCCCTGTCAAGGTTCCAGAAAAACTACCAGACCCAGTTCCGAATACTTTCTTAGTGGGTAAATCAACAGTTGGATTTGCTGCAGTACTCCATACTACTCCTCGTTCTGTGACGGCAGTTCCCCCGTCATTGGTAATGATGCCTCCAAAGGTAGCAGTGGATGCTGTAATATCAGAAACTGCCGAAGTAGTCAATACAGCAAGACAACCACCCCATGTGGGTAATCCATTGCAGAATACCAGTGGTTGTCCATTCTGTCCAGCCGCTAATTTAACCCAGCCGGTTCCGTTCCAGTAAAGCATATCTCCCACACTTGTACCAGGAGTAACATTGTTAAATTTATTCCAGTCAGCAGCAGATAAAAAACCATTCGTGCTCGCATTAGCCTGCGGAATGGAAACTGTTGTTCCATTCAAAGATAGTGGAGCAGTAAACGTATTTGAAGTGCCTCCACTGTTGTTTCCATTGGCTATTCTTGTCCAGCTATTGCTGGCATAATAGTAATACCCCGGAGTATTATCAATCTGATAAATCATCAGACTATTGGCAGGACTCTTGATCGCATTCCTTTGTGACAGCGTCATACGGGGTATAAGTATCCCTTTATTCGTTGCCTTGACCTCAAGCATTGCAGAAGGTTCAGGTATTTTGGTGCCAATACCCACCTGGGCATGAACAAATAAATGTAAGATCAGCAATGCTGAAAGAATAAAAGACTTTTTCATATCGGTGATTTATAAAATGAATTTTCGTGTAGTATGCTTATTACTCATGAAGTAACTGGCATGAGTAAACGGACTTAAATCAATTAGGTGAATACCTGCTGAAAACGATTGCAACCTCAGAAGCTTTCCTTCAACAGTTTGAATCTGGTATTCTCCAGGTCTGTAGATTTCAACAGTTATCGTTTTATTAACAGCCGGATTGGTGAGTATTACAAAATCTCCCTTGCCATTATTTTCTGCAACTGTAATGGCCTTGGTCACTTTACCAACATCCACCACACCTTCAACAAGTTGGTTGTTGATGACATGCTTTCGGGTGAAAATCCCATTCCAGTGGAAATTGTCAAATACCTGGATGTTTATCGCTGATGGTGTATCCTTCCCTTCCAAACCTACCATCACCTTACCGCTGAACTGGAGTGGAGAATTTTCAAATACATAGGTACGAGAGAGCAATTTTCCACCATTAAACATGTTTTTCCTGGAAACAGAAATGGAATTATTCCGGATAGAATAGTCTCTGTCAGGATTCAAAACTAGCTTGTCGACAGAAAAATCCGTACCGCCTAAAATGGTCATTTCAGTTTCTTGACCAACAGATAAAAGCTGTCCCTGAACCCCAAACGATAATGCCAGTTGAAAAAAAATCAATAATGCGAAAAGAATACTTTTCCTCATAATGGTTGACTATTAAATTTTAAAAAAGAGGAAATGGATGAATTACAAAGGTTTTAAATCATGCGGATTGAATTACAAAAAAGGTAGGAATTTAGGTTCCAAAATAAGTGAAAAACAAGGTTGCCCAAACTGAACTATAATCTATTGATATTTAAATTATTACATATTAGGTTATTTACATACTCATTGCAGATTACACCATCTTACATCACCCATACTGCCTGAAACAGGCAGCCTCAACTTGTTTTTACCAGTTGTACCATGCCTACGGCAGGTAAACTCGTACTTGGCAATTTTTTTCTCCCCAAACCATGTGTTTTTCACCTTTTTATAATCAAGTGTCTATAGAACTTTGTTTGATGAAAATAGACTTACTCAAGCCCACTGCAGACATTGTGTTAAAGTTGATATTCGGACAGGAAAAAGAGATCACTATTGAGTTTATTAACCTGTTTGTCAATCCACCTCATCCAGATGTTGATATCATCTATCTCACACATGGCTTGACTGAAGCTGTAAACCAATACTAGGATCAATCATTATAATAAATCATTTTACCACCGAACCCGTATACAGGATTAAGCCTGTTCCAGTACTAATAACAATACGGTAAGAACCATTGATCCAACCAGAGGTATTCAACTTAACTCCTGGCATTACTTGGGTTTCTTCATAGATCAATTTTCCTGAAGCCTCATATACTTTCAAATTAGGCTTTTTCAATCGATTTAACTTAAAATTGATTTGAAGATATGATTGAAAAGGGTTGGGGAATATTTCAATGTATTCGTCATTATTCAGATTAACCAATGCCGTAGTCATATAATAGTAATCCTGCGAAAAAACAGTACAACCATTTTGTGTGTGCCTTACTGAATAATTGCCGGATACAGATGGTTTAAAAATAGAATCCACTGCACCATTAATTACTACCTGGTCTTTCAACCATTGAAGTCCGGTTTTAACAGATGAAACCAGGCTTGCATTTGCATCACGTGTAACAACAGGCCTTTCGGGAGTTGGATAAATAGTTACTGTTAACTTCGAACGCATACTCTCGCATCCGGAAGCAAGATTGGTCTGTGAAACATAAAAATCAAAAGTACCAATAACAGAAGTAGACGGTACCGGTGCAGTATTTGATCCGGATCCTCCTGTTGCGCTATTTCCATACCAGTTCAAACGGTGACCTGAAGCAACTGTTGCAGTAAGTGCTGTTGAAACTGCCTGTTGACACCAGGTTGCAGCAGCAACAACAGGCGGTTGTGTGGCATTCACTGTGACGATTATAGCAACTCGATCACTCTCACATCCCGTGGTTGTATTCACCTGACTGACATAAAATGCAGCAGTACCAGCCAGGGAAGTTGATGGAACAGGCGCAGCGGCGAGTGCTGTTGATGTGGTGGCATCTGCATACCACTTCAATGTGTGTCCGACAGTTGCGGTCGCCGTTAATGCCGATGCCGTTGCACCCTGACAATAACTGATGTTAGCAACAACAGGAGCCAATGGCTTCCCACTGACCGTAACAGTAATCACTGAACGATCACTCTCACATCCC
>CANHRW010000228.1 GCA_947462865.1 Bacteroidota bacterium
ATGCCGTTTAAAGAATCGAAACGAATCAGGCCTTGGGGCTTATGTACCTTTTCCATGACTTCGTTGCATGCGTCAATACAAGCCGTGCAATTGACACATTCTAATTGGGTACCATTTCTAATATCAATTCCAGTTGGACAAACTTGCACACACAGTTTACAATCAATACAATCGCCAAGAGGTTTTGCTTCTGCTTCTTTTGTTTTCTTGAGCTTTCCTCTAGGTTCGCCTCTTATAAAATCATAGGCTACAACAATTGAATTTTTATCTAACATCAAGCCTTGTAACCTGCCATAAGGGCAAATGATAATACATACCAATTCTCTTAACCGTGCAAATACAAAATAGAATACGGATGTAAACAATACCAATGACAAGAACTTTCCAAGGTGTATAGCTAGCCCTTCGCTCATTAACAAGCTGAGTTCATTGACACCAATAATATAGGCCAAAAAGGTATTTGCAATTGCAAATGAAATCAACCAAAACAAGGTATGCTTTGCACTCTTTTTTATGATTTTATGAGCATCCCAATCTGCTTCGGCTAATTTTTTTTGTTGGTGAGCATCTCCTTCAATGAGGTATTCAATTTTACGAAACAACATTTCCAGAAAAATAGTCTGAGGGCAAGCCCATCCACACCAAACCCTTCCAAAAACCACCGTAAAAAGAATGATAAATAAAATAAATACCAACATGAGAATGGCAAACAAGTTTAAATCTTGAGGCCAAAAAACCATTCCAAAAATAATGAACTTACGTTCAAGCACATTGAGCAATAAAATAGGTTTTCCTCTAAGTTGTATAAAGGGCCCACTGAACATTAAGGCCATTAAAAACCAACTAAACCAAGTGCGATAATTGTACAATTTACCTTTTGGTTTTTTAGGAAATAGCCAAATGCGCTTACCTCCGTGTTCTTGGTTGCCTAAATGATCTCTGAATTCTTCTTGCTCCATTGCTTGCGTCACTTAAAAATATGGCGAATTGCAAAACCTATAGTTTTGAAATTCGCCATTCAAAATTGAAAATTATTGAACAGTTGTTAACCTGTCTGAAAGAGTTGCAGCAGCTGCTGTAGCTTCTGTGTATTTGTCTCCTTGTGGTTCTTTTGGGTTGGCAGGTTTGCTGCCTTGCAATGACTTAATAAAAGATGCCAATTCTTGCATTTGTTGTCCATTCAAAGAGTTCTGCCAAGAAACCATTCCTTTGGCTGGTACACCATACTTAATGGTTTTAAAAATGTCTTGAATAGATCCGCCATGAATCCAGAATTCATCAGTCAAATTTGGACCCACTTTGCCTTCTGCTTTTTCACCATGGCATACGGCACATTTTTCTTTGAACAAAGTTGCTCCATTTGTCAAAGCTTTGATATCAGAAAGCAAGGTAACACTGTTTTCATCTATGAGGTTTCCAACAGATTTTAAATAATCTTGTTTGGCTGCTTCGGCTATTTCTACTTGTTCTTTAAACTCTTCGTCTTGTAATTTACCAATCTTAAAATAATGGTAATTGAACATGTAAATCACCCCAAATATGATGGTGCTATAAAACAAGAAATTGAACCAAGGTGGTGTTGGATTGTCTAATTCAACAATTCCATCAAAATCTTCATCCAATGCAAGTTCTGCTTCAGTTTTAGAGGTTTTAACACCTGCAAATTTGTCCCACCAACTTAATTCATCTGCAAGCACTCCTCGTTTCAATCTTCTTACAGATTTTAACAACAAGTTCACCAATAGCAATACAAAGAGCAATAAAACTATATTAATTGCCATCAAAATAGTTGAGAAAGCTATTGGTTCAAATTGAGGAGCTGGCGCTGTAGTTTGCGCATTTAGGCTAGATGTAAGGCCTATGAATGCATATAAAGGCATTTGTTTTTTTATCATGACGCTGATCTTTATTGTTCTAAAGGTTTATTTCCCATGTCTTGAATGTATGATTTGTCTGCTTTAAACAACCACACCAATACTCCTGTAAAAAAGGCCATGAACACAACCAATGAAAAGATTAAATAACCGCTCTCAATTCCTGTCATGCTGGCAATGTGCTGCTTAAACATTTTGATACATTTGAATGGTTAAAAAAATTATTGATTTGCTTGGCTACTCAATTTGATATCTGTTCCCAAGCGTTGTAAATAAGCAATCATTGCTACTATTTCTTTGTTTGCATCAACAGGGTAACCTTCTTTGGTTAAACCTTCCGCTATTTTTGTTGCTTGGATTTTCAAATCATTGGTAGCTTGGTCTGCATAACCTGCAGGGTAAGGAACACCTAATGTTTGCATGGCTTTAATTTTGGCAGCAGTATTTGATACCTCTAAATCATTTTCAGCTAACCAAGGATATGCAGGCATGATGGAATTAGGTGACATTGAAGTTGGATCAATCATGTGGTTGTAATGCCAGCTGTCGGGATACTTTCCTCCTATCCTTAACAAATCAGGGCCTGTTCTTTTAGAACCCCATAAGAAAGGATGGTCATAAACAAATTCGCCAGCTTTTGCGTATTCGCCATAGCGTTCTGTTTCGCTCCTGAAAGGCCTGATCATTTGAGAATGGCAACTCACACAACCTTCACGGATATAAATATCTCTACCTTGTAATTCGAGTGGGGTATAAGGCTTTACACTACTTATGGTAGGAATGTTATTTTTAATGGTTAGCATTGGAATAATTTCAACTACGCCCCCAATTAAAATCATCAAAATGGTTAAAATCATAAATGTGACTGGCTTGCGTTCAAACACCTTATGCCAGTGTGAATGTTTTTCCTGATTTGATGCTGACTTATTTAAGGCTGGTGCTTCGGCTTGTTCGTTTGCAATTAATTTACCTTGTGCAGCAGTTTTAATTAAGTTATACGCCAATATAAATACACCCGATAAATACATGGTTCCACCAATTGAACGCATGATATGCATAGGAATAACCTGTAAAGTTGTTTCTAAGAAATTCGGATATTTAAGTATGCCTTCTGGCAAAAACTCTTTCCACATCATGCCTTGTGCAAAACCGCTCCAATACATTGGAATGGCATAGAACAAAATACCTAATGTAGAAATCCAGAAATGTAAATTAGCTAGAGATTTGCTATATAATTTGGTACCATAAATTTTTGGAACCAACCAATAGAACATTCCAAAGGTCATTAACCCATTCCAGCCCAAAGCACCTGTATGAACGTGCGCTACAATCCAGTCGGTAAAATGCGCAATGGCATTCACATTTTTTAAAGAAAGTAATGGGCCTTCAAAAGTTGCCATACCATATGCAGTTACACCTACTGCAAAAAATTTCAATACAGGTTCATCTCTAACTTTATCCCAGGCACCTCTCAAAGTCAGTAATCCATTGATCATGCCACCCCATGAAGGTGCAATCAACATAATTGAAAACACGACA
>CANHRW010000229.1 GCA_947462865.1 Bacteroidota bacterium
ATATGGCGCAGTTCCTGTTAGTGGCGCTGACGACCCAATAATCCAACAAGAAATATCCACAGGAGAGCAGGAACTATTATAAATCTCAACGTATTCTTTTTTGGATAAACCCTGATTTACACTTGCACTGGTAGCAGGTTTGTGCATCACTTCATTGATTACAACTTGTGCGTTTAGTATCGCTGGAAAAAAAATTAGAATGAATGCTTTATAGTTGGGCATTTGAAAAACAGTTTATTTAACAGTACAAATTTGCTTGTCATGCTCGCGCGCGCGAAATAATTTAATATGATGTAATGTTACTTTTCATTTCAACACCTTACAAAAAACCATATAACTTACTGTTATTATGCACTCTACAAAAGAAATTCATTAAAAGCATACAGTCCGAGAAATAGCTTCCCCGGACTGTATGCTGCGATCAAAAAAACTTTCATTATTTTGATCAAACCTAAACCTAACCTAAACCTAAACCTAACCTAAACCTAACTAAAACTTAAACTATGCTATGGGCATTTTAAATCAATCATTGGCCCATTTTACAATTTTCATTGTAAACTCTTCATTCACTTTGACGTAATAAATACCTGCAGGATGATCTTCAAGATTCATTTGAAGCATTGCATCCTCTGTTTTGTAATTCGCTATTGTCTTTCCAGTAACATCCATTACTACCACCTGATTTTCTTTACGGTCAGACAGTCCACTCACATAAAAAATTCCATTTCCAGGATTTGGCAACACCATCAAATCCTCTGTATTTGAAATCGATTTGATAGCCGAATATGTAGCCTTGCCATCGAAGTCAGTTTGCTTCAAACGGTAATAACTGATGCCCTTAAGTGGGTAATTGTCATATGTCTCGTAGGAAAGCAATTCTGTACTCGATCCTGCTCCATCAATGAGCTCAAGTACATCCCAATCAATGCCATTTGGAGACCGTTCAACTGTAAAAAAGTCGTTGTTTCGTTCTGAAGCGGTTTGCCATGTTATTTCAGTTACTCTATCTTTAAGAAGCACATTTAAATTTGCAAGTTCGATTGGCAATGCATTGTATGTGGTACCAGATACTCCAGATATGTAGAAAGGTGATTCTGCTCCGCCGTTTCCGTCAACAACAAGATAATACGTTTTACCTATCGCAGCGGTAAAACAGTGATTATGAGCAAATGACCTCCCCCCTGTGGAGGTGTAAATTGCTTCCCTAGGACAATTTACTAGCTCCCAATATTGTCCTCCTCCTGAACCAGTACAAGGATTACTGTCCCCATCCGAATTAGGGTCGGTTACAACAACACTTTGCAGCTGATTACTAGGATTTAAACTAGAGATGTTGATGCAAACATTTGTAGATTGGGCTACAAACTTCACCCATACATCATTATTATTTGAACCATTCCAAGCACATGTTTGAGCTGAGGCAAAAGTTCCAAATGCCGATGCTCCTGGACCCGCCCATCCGGGCATATTTGCACTTGATGATTTTCCATTAGTTTGCGCACAAATAGGTGTTCCTGTCCAGTTTATTGCAGACACGCAGTTATCACCATTTGATGTTTGATCAGAAGTCGTAGGATTGGCAAAGGTAATTGATGCGGAAACCAAAGTTGGGGAATCAGTTGTTCCTGTTCCTGCAAAAATGAGCTTCCAAGTACCGTTTGGATTCAAACCATTAAATCCTGTCGTTAAATTGTTCGGTGAAGCCAAAACAATCCCGTTGCCATCCGAAGAAAAGCCACTACCAGTAGCAGTAGTTAGATAACCCGAAGTACCTGTATAAGAGTTAGGATATCTGAGACATGAGGTATTTGTTACAAGTTTCAGATCAAAACCAGTGCTGCTAGATCTTGTAGTATTAGCTCCGGAAAGAGTGTTATAAAACTCTAACCCTCCATTACTTCCAGAAATATTTCCACCAGCATAAATAGCCACACAAGTACCGCTTGGTGATTGCAAAATAATATTCATATTTCGAACTCTGTATGAACCTGCAGTACCATTGAAACTGACCGTTAAAGCATACAAAGCATTGGTCGAGCTCAAGGTATTTACTCCACTTACGGGAATTTCGAAATAAGAAGTATTAAGTACACCAGGTGAGGCACATGTGCCAATGGCAGAAGCAAGATCAACCGGTGAGGAAATAGTTGCTGAAAATGTTTGAGCGTTTAGTAAAGCAACGTCTAAAGAGCAAACAAGAATGACAATAATTCTTGTTTTGATAATAGATTTTAAACAAAAAAATGAAAAATTCAGAAACAAACGAAACACCGTAGAACAGATTGATTATTTCAGCAAATCTAATTCAGCTTCGGGCTTAGTATATGTAATATAATATTGCGTAAGGCTACAACGCCTTACAATCGATTACAAGAAATAAACAAAGTATTGTATAAGAATTACTTAGAGGCAAATACAGCGTCTACTAAACGCTCTTGTTTTGCAAGTTTTGAGGAAGGCTTTTCATTCGTATTTAAGTCATCCAAGCCATTGAAGCAATCTTCGTGTTTAATAATTGCCTCGCGCACAATAAACTTGGAGCGAATAAAAGGAATGTTTTCAATCGTAATGTTTTCTGCTTCAATCTTGAGATCGAACAAACCTCGGTCGTTGTTAAAGATGATGTCCTGTGTCAATTTTACTTCTGCCTCTTTGTTCCAGAATTCTACCATTCTAAATTTGGTAGTAGACAAATCTGAATGCGCTAATTTCACCTCCTGTTTTTTTGCCAAACAAAAGAGCACCCAATTTGCAAATGGCTGAAGTAATTTAGCGCTTGTAACCTGACAAATTTTCTCGTCATTTGGTGCTTCTAAAGCATGAAAATTGATGCGGATAAAATATTCCCTCGTGGCATTATCAAAACCAACAGTAATAGATGCTGGAAAATAATGTACAGTTTTCTCCTTTTCAGATTCTAAGTTGGCAATTTCAATCATCTCCATGTTCACCATTCCAAAATATGCGACACTGGCAAAATTGAAGAATACCATTGTCAATAAGAGCATCACAAGGGCAAACATATAATACGGTTTCAGTGCTTCAGGGAAAATTGCTATCAAGGGAAGTACAATCTGAGTTGAAATAAGCAAAACAAATATCAGCCCCAAAAATTTACTCAATAAATTGTCTTTCCAAAAACGACTTAACGAGCGATGAAGCGCAATAGAGATCAGTGAAATTGTCGTTGTTGAAATCACTGAATCAATGGCGATTATAACTTTCTTTCCTGCGTCACTTGTCACGTTGCGATCAATGAGTGTAAAAACCACTGTCACTATGGCAAAGAAAATGAATACCGCATTCAACCATTGATCTGGCTTACGAAAGACAGTGAATCGTTCCTTCAATCCTTCAAAAACATTTGGAAAATAAGGCAAGGAAGCCAACAGAAATAAATTACTAAAA
>CANHRW010000230.1 GCA_947462865.1 Bacteroidota bacterium
CCTGTAAGTATAGGATTGAACCCTGCACCTAATTCTATGAGTGCCCCGACCCTTCCTTTCATTTCGATGTGTCCCGTATCTGGTCGAAGAAGCCCATTGAGCATTTTTAAAAGCGTACTTTTGCCAGCACCATTGTGCCCGATAAGTCCCAGGCATTCGCCTCTTCTGACTTCAAACGAAAGATCACGAACTGCCCAGAATTCGGATGGTCTCAATTCAGAATTAGTTCGTGACCGAAAAACATCTTGTAGACCATACCAAAGGCTTTTTTTTAGATCCTTACTGTATTTTTTTGACACGCCCTCAACGCGGATTAAAACTTCGTTCATGCTTCTTAGGATCCTGATCGTTCAACAATAATAGGAATAGAAAACCGATAAATGCCCCATCCAATAAAGAGTATAATCAGAAAAATTAACTGGATTATGATGAAAAAAACAATTTGTTCAAAAGCTGCACCAGATAAACAACTTCGGGTATTTAGAATAATGGGAGTCATAGGGTTGATATGCATAATCTTTGAAAAAACACCTTCAGTTGGAATATTGTAAATCACAGGACTTAAATACATTAGAAGTTGAAGAAATAAAGGAGTAGCTCTTCCTATGTCGCTGTAAAGCATCCCAATTGGCGTGATAATTAACCCTATGGAGAATCCAACTAGAATTATCCCAGTAAGAAATACTGGTAATAGAAAAATGTGGCTAGAAGGTAAAATACCAATTGCTAAAAATGCAGCAAAAACCAATAGCAACCGTATTGATGCATTACCTATTACTTTATACATTCCTGACAAAAGTAACGCCTCTTTAGGAAAGTTTATTTTTCCTAACAAACCCCTCGCCTGTTGAGTGCTTTGAAGTGGTGCTTGAATGCTCTCAGCAAATATAGACCAGATCATAGTTCCGGAAAAAACATATGCGGCATAGGGTATTCCTGTGTTTGACATTTTTACCACACCAGATTTTTCTAATACTACCCAAACGATAGTGCTCATCAAAGGTGTTATAAACGCCCACAATACGCCAAAAAATGACTGCCTGTATTGAGCTTTAAAATCTCGTATGGTAATTCTTTTGGCTAAATCTTGTGATGAACGGAGATCATTTGCCATTTTAAAGATTTCAGAACTCAGAGCAACCTTTTCAATGGAAGATGTGTATGTTCTTACTTGCATAGATTTTATTTGATTTCTTAAGCACTTCACCAAATTTAATGATTTCGTTTAATTATAGATCAAGAATTCAATTTAATTAAGTGTCGAAATTCAATTTCAATAGTTATTTTTGGACTAATGTAAGGAAGTTGTTAAATTGTGTTATGTTTAGAGTAATTTTTATAATATTTTTTTTAATATTCGGGATTTTTTTTTCTCTAAGTTCACAACCGCTTTCTGGTATTTTTCCAAAATATGATGCTTCTTCATTTTCTTCTACAATTAGCTTTTCTTGGAATCCTGATACTAATGCGACTTCATATAAAGTATACTTAAGCAAAACATCAGATTTTAGTGCTGGTGTAATAAATTCAGGGCTACTTCTCAGCACAACCTGGTCTTCTGAAATTTCTAGTCATGGAACTTGGTTCTGGAAGGTTGAAGCCTTTGATGGTTCTATGTTGTGGGAAGGCGAAACTGAAAAATTTCGGGTATTTTCTCCAACAGATGATCCAAATTTGGCTCTTTGGTTGAAAGCGGATTCTGGATTGCTTTTGGACGGATCGGGAAATGTCCAGCAATGGCAAGATTTGAGCGCGTCCGCTTTGTTGTTCTCGCAAAGCAATGTGTCTAAAAGACCGAGTATTGTGAGTTCATCTTATGGCGGGCTGCCATCGCTTAATTTCAATGGTGCACAGTGGATGACAGGGGGAGATGTTTTAGATATTGGAACAAACAGCAGGTCAATGTATGTTTTGGGCAAGATGAATGGCCCCAATCAAGCATTGTTTGCTAAAAGTTTAGCTGCTTTAGCTAATAACAGAATTGCCATTTTGAAAGATGGTACTCAAACCGCTTTTTTGTACCAAGAATCTACAGAGAAGCATGTATATTCGCTTCAAAGCAGTAATCAATTTTCTCTATATAATGCCGTTGTTGACAGATTGAATGCGCGTGACCAACTTTTACTTAACAATGTTTTACTTGGTCAAAACGTAATTTCTCCCGATTACAATATGAATTCAAATTATCGTTTTTTGTTAGGGGCTTATAACAATGCCTTGGATAATGGTGAAATCATTTTGTTAAACGGCAATATTAGTGAAATAGTATTTAGTAACTCAGCAGATTCTTTGGTTCAGGATTCAATAGCAAACTATATCAAATATAAATATGCAAATCTTGACTTAGGAGCAGATATTGTTCATCCAAATGACTTTTGCACCTCTCAAATAAGTGTTCCGGGAAATTTTTCTAGTATTTTATGGAGCACAGGAGAGACCTCGACAACTATTAGTGTGTCAAGTTCAGGTTATTATTCTGTGACTGCAAAAGATGAACTTGGTTTTATTTGGAGAGATACCTTATATGTTCATTACCCATTAATTCAAGAACCCATAAATGCAATTTGTGTAGGTCAAAATGTTCAATGGAATGTTGGTTTAGGATCGCAATACTCTTACAATTGGACTACAGGAGCAACATCCGAATCTATTTCAATTACAACCCCTGGAAGTTATTCAGTAACCGTAACAGATCAACTTGGCTGCACAAGAGTCAGTGATCCAATTATATTTGGAGTAGATTATTACTCTAATACAGTTTACATAGGTGCCGACACCTCTCTCTGCACTGGTAATCCCATTGCCCTACAAGTTGGTGCGGCAGAAACTGTGTCGTATGCTTGGCAAGGAAATGCCGCGTCTTCAGCTACTTCATATGCTGTTGGAGGAACCGGAAACTATTGGGTAGAATCGGTGAATGTGAATGGGTGTGTGGCGCGGGATACTATCTTCATTACGAATGTTGGGACCGCACCAATTGCACAATTTTCTGTGAATGATCATTGCAAAGGATTGAGCAGCGGTATCGTCGATCAAAGTACTGGTGTTGGCCCAGACAATGTGGTGCTTTGGCACTGGAATTTGGGTAATGGAACTGAATTGAGCCAACAAACCGTAAATTATACCTATCCTGCAGCAGGAAATTATCCAATCGAATTGTATGTTCAATCGGCTGGAGGATGCGGGGCTTATCATTACGACACTGTTCAAGTCTTCGAAACTCCACAAGCAGATTTTAACTTTATTGGTCATTGTCAGGGACAGGAGGTATTATTTTCGGAAGGGGTTGTTATAGGTGGAGCGCCAATATCGTCTTATTCATGGAATTTTGACATGCCATGGATGGGCGCCTACAATACTTCTACAATCAATATTCCCAACCGTATATTTGATGAGGTGGGAACGTA
>CANHRW010000231.1 GCA_947462865.1 Bacteroidota bacterium
ATTGAGCTTGCATACAAAAGTTAGCCAAGTGTTCTAATTGCACTTGCTCACAATAATTGATACACCTAGGATTGTTTATTTGTTGAACAATTTGCTTGGCTTGCTCTTGCTCTGCTTTTCCCCCTACTATCAAACAATTGAATTTTGGGAATTGCAACAGCAGTTGTTGAATCAATAGACCGTATTTTTTTTCTGACCAGCGTTTGCTTTGTTGATTGCCTCCAATTCCAACAATAAAATAATTAGATTGTTGCAGATGTGCTTCCGTGATTACGGGTATTTCTTGTTTAAAAAAACAGGCGTTCAATTCCAGTTCATGTGCAACTTTTGGGGCATTTATTTTTTCAGTTAAAAACGCTTTTTCCAAATGTTGGTCGGTATTTTTGGGATTGTTTAAACCAATATGTGCGGCATTAGGAAACAAAGATCCAATACAAGCATCCAGTAACAATGACCTTGTATAAGAAGGGTACATGCAGGTTGATGGAGCAATGCTTTGCAGTTCTTTGGCTTTTTCTTTTTGGTACGCTTTTTCGTGCAGCCATTGTGATTTATTGACCCAGCAACATGTTATGGCGAGCTCTTTGAATTTGAGTTCAAACAAAGGTCTCCAAGCTTCATTGCCAACCAAAAACAATTCTTGTTTATTTTGTTGGCTTGTAGCCCATATATGAAAAGCATTTTCAAATAAAATGTAATCACCAATGTCGTCTAATTTTACTACCAATATGCGCGAAGAATTGCACTGAGTAGTTTTATACGCAGCAATATTTTCTACCAAAGTATGGTAAAGATAGAACTGTTTTTGATTTGCTTTTTCTTGCTTTAATAGACGCAGCAAATTGGAACAAAATGCCAAAAAATTAAACCACATTAAGCCTCAATAATTTGTTGCAATTGGTGCAGTTGTTTATACAAACCTTCTTGTTGAATGAGTTCTTGGTGATTGCCAGTTTGAACAATTTTACCTTTGTCTAATACCACAATTAAATCAGCCTTGTGAATGGTGCTTAAACGATGCGCAATGACAATCGTAGTTCTGTTTTGCATGACATTGTTTAAGGCTTCTTGTACAACTCTTTCGCTAGCTGTGTCTAAAGCAGAAGTAGCCTCATCTAATATTAAAATATCGGGGTTGGTATTGACAGCCCTAGCAATGCTGAGTCTTTGTCTTTGGCCGCCACTTAATTTGTTGCCACGGTCGCCAATATTGGTATGGTAAGCTTTTTCGGTTTGTATGATAAACTCATGTGCATTGGCAATTTTTGCAGCTTGTTCTATTTGCTCATTGGAGATATTTGTTTTGCCAAAAGCAATGTTGTTGTAAATGCTGTCATTGAACAGAATAGATTCTTGTGCTACCATGCCCATCATTGAACGCAAATCCAAAATTTTTAGGTTTTTAATGTTGTGCCCATCTATCAATACCTCTCCTTCTGTTGGGTCGTAAAAACGAGGAATTAAATCGGTTAAGGTAGATTTGCCACTGCCCGAGGGCCCTACCAAGGCAATTGTTTTGCCTTTTTCAATTCTCAGGTTGATGTTTTTTAAAACCCATTCATCGGCATATTTAAAACTCACATTTTTGAATTCTATTTTTGAGTTCAATTGTGTAAGAGAAACCGCATTGGGTTGCTCAGTAATAATTTCTTCGCTTTCTAAAACTTCATTCACTCGGTCTAAAGAAGCCAAGCCTTTTTGCATATTGCTATAAGCAGTAGAAAATGCTTTTGCAGGGGGCAATAACTGAGAAAAAATACCAATAAATGCAATGAAAATTTCTGCATTTACGCCTTCGTACCCCGACAATACCAATTTGCCACCAAACCAAAGTATAAAAGCAAGTACAACAATACTTAGCGTTTCTGAAATGGGTGAGGCACTGTCTCCAGTTCTATTTGAGGCAATGTTGATTCGGGTGTACAAGCTATTTTCGTTTTTAAACCTGCGCAAGAAAAAATCTTGAGAGTTGAATGCTTTGATGATGCGAATACCCATTAAAGTTTCTTCGTACAACGAAACCAAATCGCCAAATTTTGATTGGCCCCTTTGTGAAAATGTTTTAAGCATTCTACCAATTTTACCAATCAAGAAACCCATAATGGGTAAGGTTAAAAATACAATGAGCGTGAGTATTGGACTTACCCAAATTAAAGCACCTAAGAAAATAACAATGGTTAAGGGTTCTTTGAATAAGGCTTCTAACGAACTCATAATAGCCACTTCAATTTGTAAAATGTCTGAAGTCATGCGGCTAATGAGGTCGCCCTTTTTTTCTTCACTGAAATAAGCCAAGGGTAAAACCAATATGTGTTTGTACAAGGCTTCTCTTAAATCGCTTACTACTGAATTTCTAAGGGAAACCATAAAATAGAGGGCTAAGAAGCGAAAAAGGTTTTTTAATAAGATGGCACTTACCAATACGATACAAATAAAAATCAGTGCCGATTCTGGTCCTTTGGTTTGAATTAATTGCGAAAGCTGATAATTGAAAAGTTCACTCAGATTTTTGAAGCTAAACGACAAAGCCGGCTTAGTTGTAACAGCCTGACTTTGACCAAACAATAAGCGTAAAAAAGGCACTATCAAGGCAATTGAAAACAAACTAAAAACAATAGAAAGGATATTAAACAACACGTTTAAAAATGCCAATCCTTTATACGGTTTTACATATTTTAACAACTTTAGGTAGCCTTTCATTCAGTTAATTTTTACGTATGCAAATATGATAAATATTGCGGAATAATCAGGCAGCCCTATTTTTATGGACAAATTGAAGATTGTATGCTAATTCGAACATTTGGAAGTGCAGTATATGGTGTGAGTGCGGTTACCATAACCATTGAAGTAAATGCCAACCCAGGCAATGGAATTGGGTATTTTTTGGTGGGATTACCAGACAGTGCTGTTAAAGAAAGTCAGCAAAGAATAGAAAGTGCCATTAAATACAATGGCTTTCAGTTGCCCAGACAAAAAGTAGTTACCAATATGGCTCCTGCAGATATTAGAAAAGAAGGCAGTGCCTATGATTTGCCTTTGGCTGTTGGTTTTTTGGCGGCCACTGAGCAAATAGACAGTAGTCGTTTAGAAAAAATCATCATTATGGGAGAGTTGGCATTGGATGGCAGTTTAAACCCCATTAAAGGCGCATTGCCCATTGCCATTCAAGCACGTAAAGAAGGTTTCACAGGTTTAATTGTTCCTGCTCAAAATGCCAGAGAAGCGGCCATTGTAAATAACTTAAATGTGTATGGAGCTGAAAACTTAGCTCAGGTGATAGATTTTTTAAATGGTAAAGAAGCGGTTTTACAACCTATAACAGTAGATACCCGAACCGAATTTGAACAAAACCAAATTCAACTCAAAGATGATTTTGAAGATGTACGCGGTCAAGAAAC
>CANHRW010000232.1 GCA_947462865.1 Bacteroidota bacterium
ACTGCAGTGGTGATGG
This sequence comes from Bacteroidota bacterium, assembly GCA_947462865.1. GTDB lineage: Bacteria > Bacteroidota > Bacteroidia > UKL13-3 > UKL13-3 > CAISCU01. The sequence goes on from CANHRW010000232.1 coordinate 17, forward strand.
TATTTTGTCTACCATCTAAACCAGTTTTAGAACCCCCTACTGTAACCTGAGACAAAGCAACTGTGTGCAATCCTCCAATAAAAAAAAGCAATAACAAGGATTTAGAACCCCTAATAGTTTTTAATTGCGTCATAATCATTCTAACAAAAATAAGTGAAGTAGCGGTCAATTCAATAGTTTGCTTTTAATTTAACAAAAGTAGTTTTTGGTATTGTTCAACTGTTTTGAGGCCTGGAATTTTTAATTTGGCTTTGTAAATATACACTCCATTGGCCAACTTGTCTCCATACTCGTCTTTGGCATCCCAATTAATTTGGTCAAAATGATTGCCATTTGCTAATCCTTCGAACAAGAGTGTTTTTACCAATCTCCCATCTACGGTAAAAATTTGAATACTGGTTTGTATGCCTTGACCAGCTTGGTTATGGTCGAAATGAAAAGTGGTGAAATTGGTAAATGGGTTGGGGAAATTCAGTAAATGGTCAATAACTGGTTGGTCGGCTAACTTAATTTCAAAATCCAATGTGGCCTCACTTACATTGTTAAAAACATCAAATGCCCTGAATACAATGGTATGTTTACCGGGTTTTAAATCTTTAAATTGGTAACGAACTTCACCTTCTTGATAGGCGTTTATTTGTGCTTGGTAATAATCATTTAAAACAATGCGTTTGCTTTGGTCATTGTCTATAACCATTGTTAAGTCACGACCAATACCTCTGCCCGTAGTGTTGATGCCATTTTCATCGTACAATTTGGCAATAAACAAGGGATTTTGATCAGTGACACTTCCATTCACAAAACCTTCACTATTTAAATACAAATTCAGTTTCGGTCCATCTTTGTCTTGAACCAAAGAGTCAGATGTTGCTCCAATTAACAATTGATTTGAATAGCCAGTTGCATCGGCAGAATCACTTTTGGCATAAGCAGAAAACTTGCCAAATCCCACCTGATAGGAAATGTCTTTTGGCACAATGAAATTGAATGTGAATTTACCATTGTTTACACTTGAACGACCTCTGTAAATAACATTGTTTTGCATTTGAAAGCGCATAGGTAAGCTGGCCAGAGGGTTGTTTACCAAAGTGTTGAATGTATCGGGTTTGTCAAAAATAATGGGAAATATTTCGCCGTTAAAACCAGTATTTATTTGACCATTTTTAGTGGCAACATAACCTTCAATTTGAACCTTGCTAAATGCCTTTAATGTATCATTGAAATTGTTGATTGCTTGGTTGTTTACAGTTGAAAGTACAATGCGTTGTTGTGGGAAAGCCAATTTTAAAAAGGGGTCTCCTAGGTAGGTAAAGTTACGTGTGTTTTTATCTAGGTATGCATTTTTAGTGAGCATGAATACTTTGCCCAAATTTGGTGGGTTCAATTGACTAATCGAATCTAGCCCGGCTTTTTCATAAAACTTTTTATTGAGCACTTCATTTTGACCAGAAAATACCAACCTAACAGTTGTAAATAAACCAATTGCTCCACCATTAGGATGTAATAGTACTTGTTCGCCTGCAGATACCCTTCCTGGGTCGTCAAATCTACTGAATTCGCAGGTTGCTGTCAAAAATAAAGGTAATTTATTGGCATTGTTCCATCGGTTAATATCGTCTAGTCCCAAAACTCTTTCAGCTGTTAATCCAACTTCTCCTCCATGACCAGTATAGTTGAACAACAAACAACCTTTTTCAATGGCATCATTCATAGCCTTATTTGCTCCAGGATACCTTGCCCCACCAGAGGTAACTTCTCTTGGATAAGCGTCTAAAAATATTTTTTTAATATTGTAAACAGGGAATTGGGTAAATAAGTTATTTGCCAATGTATTGGATTGGTTTTGGTGAATGTTGTAATCTTCGTCATCTGCCATAAAAACCAAATTGTTTCTCCAGTCTCCGAATGCATTGTTATTGTTGTATGCTATGAATTTATCTACCACCGCATTTGCTTCTGTTTCATTAGATACAGGTATTCTTCCTATGCCTATGTCCATTAATTCTCCATTGTCTGAACCGCTGTCCCATAGGCCTTCATTGTCATCTAAAAAGGCTGAATAATCATCGCTGCAATACGATTCAGTTGGGTCAAAAGATTCATTGCTTTCAAATACTGGAATAAAATTTGAATTGTTGGTGATGCGGTTTTTGTAATCGTAGCTAGCCCTTCCAAATAAGAGTAAATTTTCAGGGAAATCTGCAGCTGTTGGTGCATTGTCATACAAGTTTTTTAGAAAATCTCTTACTGCGCTCACATCACAAGCGCCACCCGAAAACTCATTGTAAATTTCTTGAATATTTACCACCTGAATGTTTAAGCCATTTTTTTCTTGATGGTGTTTTGCCAAACGCTGTGCTGGTTTTAAAAAATCAGGATGGTAAACGATTATACCATTACATGGGCCTACAGCGTGTAAATCTTGGTTAGGAATTTTTCCAACAGGTTTGATCTGTAAAAAATTACTTCCATCAAACGCACAAAATAACTTCAACGAATCTGTAGGTGCTATAAAAGAAACGGTATTATTTGAAAATGTCACAGGTATTTCAAAAGGTTCAACTGGATTGCTGACATCCCAAAGGGTTAAATTCCTTCCAGATCCAATATTAAATTTAGTTATTTTACCAGTGCCTATACTAAGCTTGTCTTTGATAAGAAAATTTCCTGTAGTATTTCTGTGTAGTTGTCTAGCTTGAATTTCAAAAAAATCAAGCCAAGCAATGCCTCCAGGTGCTCCTGGCTGATAGTTACAGGTTATGTTAAGCGCATTGCTATTACTTTTAAAATTTGCAATAATTTGGTTTAAAGGACAGGCATAGGGTCTATCGTATCCTCCTGAAACAGGAGAAAGTTGGTGATTCAATACAGCAGTTCCATTTACAGCAACATTGAAAGAACTACTTGCAATTGCCCTTCCAGTTACAACAGATTTTATTAAAATGTTTTCTTCAGTTATTAGATTTGGAATACTTAGGCCAAAAGATTGTTGTGTTACCCTTGAAAACTCTTCACCCAACCAAATTTTACCTGATTTGGTTAAGTTCACATTGTCTTGTTCATATAAATAAGTAAAATCCCCATTTGTGCTTTCGTAGTTTGGCAACAATGATTCATTCATAACTTTTATTCTTTGCCCTGGCGAATTGCCAATGGTTAAAAAATAATAAACAGTATCTGCATACAAATTTGAAACATGCTCGTACTGCTTAGTTGTGGCATTGAAATTCCAATTGTCTAGTTGAGACTGTCCATAAAATAATAGGAAATCGTTGGTGTTAAATTTTCCATCATTTTCACCTTTTACTACAATTGGAATTTCATGTAAGTCATCGAAACGTTTAGCACGATTGGGAGCAGGTAACATTCCTGCACCATTACC
>CANHRW010000233.1 GCA_947462865.1 Bacteroidota bacterium
ATGAGTACCAAAGCTTTGTTAACCAATATGAACAAAGAAGACCAACTTGTTCCAAAGGCCATAAAAAAAGCCATTCCACAAATAGAAAAATTGGTAGACCAAGCGAGTTTACAACTCAAAAATGGTGGCCGATTGTTCTACATTGGTGCAGGCACCAGCGGAAGGTTGGGTATTGTAGATGCCAGTGAATGTCCGCCAACTTATGGTGTACCTCATGGATTGGTCATAGGTTTAATTGCAGGCGGAGACCAAGCCATTCGCAAAGCGGTTGAATTTGCCGAAGATGATACCAAACAAGGTTGGAAAGACCTGAAACAACACAAAATATCTACCAAAGATTTTTTAATTGGAATTGCTGCAAGTGGAACTACACCTTATGTGTTAGGTGCCATAGAAGCTGCAAGTGCAAAGGGTATTCAAACGGGTTGTATAGTTTGTTCTAAAAGCAGTCCAATTGCCAAAGCGGTTCATTTTCCTGTTGAGGTGGTAGTAGGGCCAGAATTTGTTACGGGCAGTACACGAATGAAAGCAGGAACCGCACAAAAATTGTGTTTGAATATGATCAGTACTTCTATTATGATTAAATTGGGAAGGGTTAAAGGGAATAAAATGGTAGACATGCAACTCAGTAACCATAAACTAGAGGAAAGAGCTGCAAATATGCTCATGGCAGAAATAAAAGTGAGTCGCCCAATAGCTCAGCAGTTATTGAAAAAACATGGTAACGTTAGAAAAGCTGCTGAAGCCTTTTTACTCAAGAAAAAGAAAGCCTAAATGTTGCATGCATGCTTGAGAAAATAATCACCGTTGCTTTTTTTAGTTCGTTCAAATTTATTGTTGGATTTGGATTGGCCCTCAGCTATCAGTTTAATTTTTTAGAATTTTATATTGCCATTGTTGGGGGTGGCATGTTGGGCACAGTGGTGTACTTGTATTTATGGGATTTTATTTCAAAAATCTACAGAAAAATAGTTCCGAAAAAACCGGTTCAAGTTAAGTTTTCTAAGCGTCTGAGATGGTTGGTGAAAATCATAAGAAAATATGAGCTATACGGGGTTGCTTTTTTAAGTCCATTGGTACTAACATTACCTATTGGCTGCCTCATTGCAAACCAAATTGAACCCAATAAATGGAGAATTAAATTGTTTATGTTTGTATCCTTAAGTGGATGGACATTTTTATGTTGGTTGGTACAAAACTTAATTGGCCAAGCTTGGTTCAGTAATTAAAAAAATATGGCTAAAAATACGAGCAGTTTCTTTTGTAAAAGTTGTGGCGCTTCTGCAGCAAAATGGGTTGGTAAATGTCCTGCTTGTGGCGAATGGAATACCTATGTAGAAGAAGTGGTACACAAAGAAAAAATTGCTTTTAAAAGCTCATGGAAATCGGAGAATCAACAACATATTGTTCCTGTTCAACTCAAAGAGGTAAACCAAACCAATGAACAAAGATTGGTGATAGAAGACCAAGAATTGAGTAGGGTTTTGGGTGGTGGTTTGGTTCCTGGTTCAGTTATTTTAGTTGGAGGTGAACCTGGCATAGGCAAGTCAACTTTATTGCTGCAATTGGCCTTGAGGTTTCACAATAAAAAAGTACTGTATGTGTCAGGTGAGGAAAGTGAGACGCAAATTAAAATGCGTGCAGACCGCATCACCAATTCAGGTTCAGATTGCTATTTGTTTACAGAAACGAGCACCCAAAAAATTGGCAAAGCACTGCAACAATTGCAACCCGATTTATTGATTGTAGATTCCATCCAAACCTTACAAAGCGAGTTGATTGATTCTGGGCCTGGCAGTATTTCTCAAATCAAAGAAACAGCTGGTGATTTAATTCGCTTTGCAAAAGAAACTGGTACACCCGTTTTTTTAATTGGTCATATAACCAAGGATGGCAGCATTGCTGGTCCCAAATTGTTGGAGCATATGGTTGATACAGTTTTGCAATTTGAGGGCGATAGGCACCATGTTTATCGCATTTTAAGGAGCATTAAAAACAGGTTTGGTTCAACCAACGAAATTGGTATTTACGAAATGCAAATGGGTGGGCTCAGAGAAGTTAGCAATCCATCTGAAATTTTAATCACACAAAGGGATGAAAACTTAAGTGGTATTTCTGTTTCGGCTTCATTAGAAGGCATGCGTTCACTTTTAATAGAAACACAAGCGCTTGTGAGTGCTGCTGTATATGGAACTCCTCAGCGAAATTCAAACGGATACGATAGCAAAAGATTAAACATGTTATTGGCTGTATTAGAAAAAAAATGCGGGCTAAGAATGGGTATGCAAGATGTATTTGTAAATATTGCTGGGGGTATACGAGTAGAAGACCCTGCCATTGATTTAGGTGTGGTTGCTGCCATTGTTTCTAGTTATGAAAACCAGCTAGTAGACCAGCAAATTTGTTTCATAGGAGAAGTTGGTTTAAGTGGAGAAATTAGGGCTGTGAACAGAATAGAACAACGTATTGGAGAGGCCGAAAAGCTAGGCTTTAAAACAGTTTATTTGTCAAAATTTAACAAATTACCTAAAACAAACTTCAGTATAAACGTGGTAGAAGTTGGTAAAATTGAAGAGTTGTTGTCTTATTTATTTGGGTAATTATTTACCTAGCATGTGACGGGCTTTTTCTATACCAGATTCCGGTGAACCTCCATAAAAAAATATAGATAAACCCAGTATAATAAACAGCAGGCCTACTACAATATTCATCCATTGAATAAAAGAATCGGAGAGTATTTTTTTGAGTTTGTGTGAAGAATAACAAATCAAAGATTGTGTGGCAAATACACTGGCCATTACTGAGGAAAAAAACAAAATCAATTGTACATTGTCGTACAACAATGAAGACCTTAAGTAGGCACTAATTCCAACCCAAGTAAGTAAAATCATTGGGTTGAGTTTATTGAGAATAAACCCTTTGCTTAAGAAATAAAAATTGGGTTCTGCTACAATTTCTTTCTCTTCAAATTTCTTTTTGGATTGAAATATATTTTTGAGTCCAAAAAACAAAAATGACAGCATAGCCAATATGCGTATGAGTTTGTCGTATTTGGGAAGTTCTTCGCTAATAAATGATGTAGCAAACAAGGCCATTAAAATATAAAGCATGTCGCTGATCATGGCTCCTAGCGCAATGAATAAACCTTTTTTTACTCCTTTAGCAATACTGGTTTGAATCAAAGCAAAAAAGCCCGCTCCAAATGAGAGGGTCAAAACCAATCCGGTTACAATTCCTTTAAGTATGATTTCTGTCCAAGCCATTTTGAATGTAAAAGACGGCGCAGGCAAAGCCTGCTCCGTCTTTTTTAGTGATTACCTACCATATTAGCTGGTATTACCCAAGCATCA
>CANHRW010000234.1 GCA_947462865.1 Bacteroidota bacterium
CTTTGGACATTTGTCAAAACTAGGACTCGAAACCAAATAGCTGGCTTTTGTAATTTCCATGCTGCAAGGTAACAAAAAGCCCGCTTATTTGTGTAAGCGGGCTAATAAAAGAGAGGGGTATGGCGGGTTAAAATGATTTTCTTAACGCTATTGACAAATTCCTGCCTGGCGCAGAAATACCACTCGCGAAATAGCGGTAGTTGGCATCAAAAATATTCTCTAACGAAATTTGTGTTTGCCACGCTTTACCCATATTTAATTCAAATTTGGCATTCAGGGTAAACCAACTAGGCATGCCATCTGGAGTGGCATATTGTTGGTTATCTTCTCCATTTGGATTATAGTCATTTATTTTTTTCCATCCATTAAATTGACCAAAAATGCTAGCATTCCAAATTGTAGATGATTGCTTAATGGAAACTTTTCCAAAAAATGGAGGAATATGATCTAAAGGAACTTGAACCGCTTTATGATCTGTATATTTTCCGGTTGTGTAAGTTGCAACACCTTCTAATATCAATTGCTTTGTAAATTTTATTGTAGCATTAGCACTCCAACCAAAAACGTATGCCCTTGCTTTATTTTGGGTTGCGAATACGGCGCTTTTTACACCACTGTAAAAAATGCTGTCTTGTCCATTAAAAGTAAACCTGTCAACAACCAATGCTTGTTTAAATTGAGTATAAAAAATAGAACCTCCAAAAGAAACAGTTCCACTTGTATGGTTAAAATTTAGTTCAGCGTTGTAGGTGTATTCTGGTTTTAGATTTGCATTTGGAACGACAACAGAACCTGTTTTAGTATCAAACACCTTGGATAAATCATCTACGTTAGGTGCTCTAAATCCGCTACTTACAATTAGGCCAATTTTGGTCGTATTGTCTACAGCGTAAGCTAGGCCTATGTTTCCAGTAGCTGCCAGATGTTGTTGTACTACTTTATTAAAAGGGAAATGCATAAGTGTAGTATCAGCAAATCTAGCATCTAATTTTGTTAGATTCAATCGTATGCCGTCATTGAGCGTTAATTGTTTTGATATTTTATACGTGTGTTGTGCATATAAAGCATTCGACTGCATCGTTGTTGGACCGTCTGCGTATCTAGTTGTAATGGCGCTAAGTACACTTGTTACTATATTTTTTCTTTCAGCAGTTGATCGCACAAAATTTTGATAGCTCTCAGCACCAATGTGTAATTCATGATTGCCACTTGAATGTTTTGCATCAATATTTATGCCAAATACATTTACTTTCTCCCATCTAAAATCTTTGTTATTATTTTGGAATCTTCTGGTTATTCTGCTTTCTTCAATATTCTGGTAGCTAGCCGTAACTTTTACATCTTGAAAAAAACCGTTTAGTTTACTTGCTGTATAATGGTAGCCTACTAAATTTCTAACTTGCGGCCCGTAATACCACTCTGCAAATACAGGCTTTCCTCCTGATATTTCGGAGAGCCTATCATACCTGGGTACATCGCTGCTATTCGACAATTGAATATTTAATACATGTTTACTTTTTTCGTCCGGGGTAAACAGGATTTTTTGTAAAATATCATACTGATTATAACCGCTCGCTACTTGTTTATTAGGGTTTGGATTAACTGAAGCGATATCCGTATTGTTTTCTCTTGTTACAATAAAATTTTTCTTGCCAAACTCGGGGTAAGCGCTTTTTCTATTGTTGCCTTGCGTCATATCTCCAAAAGATCCAGCAGTAAATGCAGTTAAAGATGCCCATTTTGAACCACCAATATTGAGTAACAAATTGGCTCTTTGTTCATCTGTTGCAGAAGCATACCTCAATGTGCTTGAGCCGCTCAACACCGTTTTTTTCGAAGTTGATAAAACGGGATCTTTTGTGATCATATTTACAGCCCCACCAAGTGCGTCGCTCCCATAAAGTGTTGATGATGGACCATAAATTATTTCTACCCGGTCTAGTACCATATTGTCGATGGTAATGATATTTTGTAAATGCCCAGATCGGTAAATGGCATTATTTAAACGGATGCCATCTACGTTTAATAATATCCGGCTGGCTTCAAACCCTCTAATTACAGGACTACTTCCACCTTGTTGGCTTTTTTGAACAAATACCTGGCCACTATTCAATAAAACATCGCCGGTGTTGGCTTGCAATTGAATGGCATTGTGGTCTCTGATAACACTGATTGTTTGTGCTATTTTGCCAGCTTTTTCTGGAAACTTATTGGCATATACAACAATGTCATTGAGTTTAGTAATGGTATCTTGATCCTCTTTTTTTTGTGCTATAGCTATGTTATACATAGCAGCTATCCCTATAAATAATAGAGATGCATATTTTTTATGCATAAAACAAATGTTTATCGTGAAAAATAAAGTACTGCGTTTATAGTGCAGTTATTGTTTCACTAACATTTTGGTGGTGGCGTTGTAATTTTTTTTGTTAGGTAGGTAAGTGGAGTTGGAAGGAGCGGGTAGCGAATATTGTTGGCGTCAACAACCGCTTCTAGATATTTTTTTGGCAGCTCTTTTTCAAAAACAAGGGAAGTGATTTTTGAGATGAGTAGTTTGGTAGTTTTGTTATTTTTTTGATCAAATAGTTTTCCGGTTGAAGCGGCAATGGCATCTTCGGCACTATCATAGATACCTTTACAAATAATATCTCCGTTAGACAAAATTGTATACGATTTAACGTCAAAAAGTTGACCGTTTATGCGAAGCTCATGCGCCTCCTCTACCCAATCAATTTTATTTTTTTCTACCCGAACTTTAATGAGCTGTGTTTTTTCAAGTTTTTCGGTAGCCATAAATTTAACAACCTGCTTTGTTACTTGCAGGTATATACTCATAAGCGTTGTTGCGCTTACAAGTACAATCATGAAAATGGCTACAATTTTTTTCAATCTTACTTTTTTCTAATCAAACTATCAATAGGGTAGGTTGCTTTCATTGAATCAAGCACCGATTGTGCCCAGCTTGTAAGCACAACTCTTTCTTCTTGAGATAATTTTGCCTCTCCATGTATAAGGCTATAAGATTCAAGTGGCATTTCGCCTTCTTTTACCTGTTCAATTACTTCCTCCATTTTATGGTACTGCTTGCGTAGTTTATAATTCGCAAAATCATCTAAATTAAAATGTTTTTTACCGTCTACTACATGGTCATTAATCCACCAAGCAAGTGGTTGCACACTAGCGTACCAAGGGTATTTTGTGTTGTTGCTATGACAATCATTACAAGCTTTTACTAAAATAGCATCCACTTCTTTTGACACTGGGTAAAGGGTTGCAATATTTTTTGAATGATCGTCTGATACATTTTTTTCAGGTTTAAACGCTTGTAGCAC
>CANHRW010000235.1 GCA_947462865.1 Bacteroidota bacterium
GAATTAAAACAATTAAATGTTGGTCGAGATATGCTTTTCCGAATTTTGAAAGCCAATCACATGCTCATACAACCTAAACGAAGGTATCATATAACTACAAACTCGCACCATCGGTTCAGGAAACATAAAAATCTGATTGAAAATGTTGTACCAGAGAGACCAGAACAGATATGGGTATCAGATATCACCTATGTCGGGAATAGACAAAATCCAATGTACTTAGCATTAGTAACGGATGCCTATTCTAAACAAATAATGGGTCATGATTTATCTAATTCATTAGATGTATCAGGTTCACTAAGAGCATTGAAAATGGCAGTAAAAAAAAGGAACTATAAAAATAATATAGTCACACATCATTCAGATAGAGGACTCCAATATTGCAGCAACGAATACCAGGATTTACTCAAGAGCTCTAAAATAAATTGTAGCATGACTGAGTCTTATGATCCATACGCAAATGCTATTGCCGAAAGAATTAATGGTATACTGAAAGGAGAGTTTATCGGATATAAAAACAAACTCTCACTAGAAACAATGGAAATATTAATTAAAAACAGCATAGATATCTACAATGAACAAAGACCTCATTTTTCCTGTTTTTACAAGACTCCAAAACAAATGCATCTACAAAATGAAATCAAAATAAAAACCTATAAAAATAAATATCCCCGAAATCACTTGACTTCGAGGATATAATTAGTAAATTTAATCTTTAATAAACTGTATCGTTTATTTAGGACTAGTCATCAACTTTAAATTTCTTAAAATTGATTGGCAGTGGATATTGAATCCATTTTTCTAAAATATAGACTTTGCATCTTTGCTCGAAATTACAATTTGAAAACAATTTGCCAAGTATTCACAAGTGCTTTTAAAGTTGAATGAATTGAATGAAAGAAATGACATTGTAGACTAGAATTAGCTTTAATAGCAAAAGAGTAACAAATGAAACGAATAGAAACTTTTCAAGAATACCAAACTGTTTATGCAGAAAGTATCAATCATCCCAATCAATTTTGGGCCGAAATTGCCAATTCTTTCGTATGGAAAAAGAAATGGGATACCGTACTTTCAGGAACTTTCGAAGATGCCAATAGCCGTTGGTTTGATGGAGCTGAATTGAATATTACTGAAAACATGCTCGACAGACATTTGGCCGAAAATGGAGATCAGATTGCACTCCTTTGGGAACCAAACGACCCAACTGTTGCAATTAAATCATTTACTTACAAAGCGCTTCATGAAGAGGTTTGTATTGTGGCTGAAATGTTGCGTACACTTGGCGTAAAAAAAGGTGACCGAATTTGTATTTATATGAGTATGGTTCCTGAGTTGGTATTGAGTGTACTTGCTTGCGCAAGAATAGGAGCAATTCATTCTGTTATTTTTGCAGGGTTTAGTGCAAAAAGTATAGCAGACAGAATCAATGATGCTGAAGCTGACTTTGTCATTACAATGGACGGTGGTTTGAGAGGAAATAAAACCATACCCCTCAAATCAGTAGTAGACGAAGCATTGTTGCATACCCGAAAAATCAAAAAAATATTGGTATTTAATTACCTCCATTTACCTATTGATAAAAACGAAAGAGATACAGATTGGAATGCATTAAAAAATGAGGTCGTTGCAACTAACCATTATTTTAAACCAGGAGAAACCATACTATCTGAAGACGCCTTGTTTATTCTGTACACCAGTGGTTCTACAGGTAAGCCCAAAGGAGTTGTTCACAGCACTGCAGGTTACATGGTTTGGACAGCCTATACATTTTTAAATGTATTTCAATATAAGAAAGGTGAAATTTACTTTTGTACTGCCGATTGTGGATGGATAACTGGGCATAGTTATTTGATCTATGGACCACTTTTAAATGGTGCTACATCCTTAATGTTTGAAGGCATTCCAACCTATCCTAATGCAGGAAGGTTTTGGGATATTATAGACAAACACAAAGTGTCTATTTTTTATACAGCACCTACTGCTATTAGAAGTTTAATGTCTGCCGGTGATGAATGGTTGGTAGGGAAAGATTTGTCTTCATTGCGCGTTTTGGGTAGTGTAGGAGAGCCTATCAATGAAGAAGCATGGAATTGGTACAACGAAAAAATTGGCAAAGAAAAATGCCCAATTGTAGATACATTTTGGCAAACAGAAACAGGTGGTATCATGATTTCAAGTTTAGCGGGTGTTACCCCTTCAAAACCAGTTTATGCTACCTTGCCTTTACCTGGTGTTTTACCTGTTATTTTAGATGACAAGGGAAATGAAATCACTGAAAATGATTTAACTGGAAACCTCTGTTTCAAACAACCATGGCCATCTATGATTAGAACTACCTACGGCGACCACGAACGCTGCATTTTGAATTATTTCAGTACCTATAAAAATTATTACTTTACGGGTGATGGTGCATTCAGAGATGAAAATGGTTTATTTAGATTAACGGGAAGGGTAGATGATGTATTGAATGTGAGTGGACACCGAATTGGTACTGCCGAAGTTGAAAATGCGATCAATCATACTCCTGGAGTTATCGAAAGTGCTGTGGTTGGATACCCACACGACATAAAAGGGCAGGGCATTTATGCATTTGTAATTTGCGACCCAAATCACCATTTGCAAGATCAGGAACAAACATATGCCATAACAAAGATGGTCAGCCAACAAATTGGAGCCATTGCCAAACCTGATAAAATCATATTGGTCAATGGACTTCCAAAAACAAGGAGTGGTAAAATTATGCGTCGCATTTTGCGAAAAATAGCTGAAGGAGAATGCGATGCAATTGGCGATACCACAACATTATTGGATCCAAACATAGTTCAAGAAATTATAGCAAAAGTAACTCTGTAGGTTGTTGGAATGCCAGTAGGTATAATAGATTGTTTTGAAATGATGCATGTGACATTTAGATCCGTTCAAAGTTGCCCAATTACAAGTTGTATTGTAATGGAAATGTTGTACGAAGTTTAACTTACATTATATATACTAATGAACTCTCTGCTTTTAACCGAAATTTTTATTGCTTAAACTTACTTCCTATTGACCATAAGCAGTTGCTCAAGTCTCTCTCAAAATTTTAAATACCAACAAAAGTAGCTATCAATTCATTAATATTTCGGCTCTTCTTTTTATATGTCACACCTAACGGCGTTTAAAGGCCTTTTTTATTTTTTAGTGATATTCGACTCCTACGGAGTTGATACAGAAAAGAATTATTTAGAATACACCATCGTTTCGACTCTGTTAAAGGTCCTAAAAATCGTTAGCGAGCATTCACACAAGACTATATCCAATTTCATCCTTTAATTAAAAAATGTTCGGAAGC
>CANHRW010000236.1 GCA_947462865.1 Bacteroidota bacterium
AAATAATGTCAACCATAGACGACAAAGCCATTTCCTGTTTGGCCTCTAAAGCTAGTTTTTTATCCTTTTTGTCAAACTCAATTACACACGCTTCATCCTTTAAATCATAGCGGGTTAATAATTCTTTTTTAGCAGTTTGAATGGCGTTATCTATTTTTTGGAGGTCAATTTTATTCGAAATATCAAAGCTTGGCATGTTGTGTAGATTAAAATGGTAGGTAATTTTTTTGTAAATTTAAAGTATTATTTAAAAAATCAATTTTCAATGTATTAATTTACATCCATGAACAAAACAATACTTTTTAGTTTAAGTGTTTTTATTTCAGCATTTTTACTAACTGCATGCAAAAAGACGGACAGCAATACTGCAAACAATCAAACAATTGATACCTCGTTTGTAAATGGATTATTTGTGTCTAAAACAGGCTCATTACAAATTAATTTTACGTATAGTTTTGGCCAATCTCCACTTGTATTCAACAGTAAAAATTATGTAAATGCCTCCTACGATACCATTACCATTACTGACTTGAAGCATTATTTTTCTAATTTCTCTTTACAAAAAGCGGATAGTACTTGGCTTAATTTTAACAATTGCAATTTAATAGATGTGAAAGCAGGCAGAAACATGACCCTGAACATATCAAATGTTCCTGCTGGAAATTACAGAGCAATTGCATTTGACATTGGCATAGACAAAGTGCGAAATTCATCAATGAGCTTAATGGGTGATTTAGATCCAGCATGGGGTATGTATTGGACTTGGAGTACAGGATACGTTTTTTTCAGAATCATGGGTAATTTACCTCCAACGGATTCCGGTTACTCTCTTGATTTAGGGGGTGATAACAACTTACCACACATTGAGCTGCCACTAACTGCATTTAAAGTAAAAACCGAATCGCCTCAGTTGACACTTAACATGGATATCAATGAAATTTTTCAAAATCCAAATAAATATAGTCTTGTAAATGATGGAATGGCAATCCATTCAAATACTGCACCTGGCGCTTTAAAAATAGCTCAAAATATGTTAGATATGGCTTCAGTTACAAGTTTGAAATAATGCGACTCATGCGCAAAGTATTCATAGGCATCTTATTGATGGTAGTTATAGCCTGTCAGAAAGACTTGCCAATAGAATACGTTGCCTATGATCCAACGCCATTTAAATTAGTGATGCCTGCAGGAAGAGGGTGGACTCAATTTCCTATTCCTGAAGAAAATCCATTGACTATTGCAGGTGTAGCCTTAGGAAAACAATTGTTTGAGGAAAAAATGTTATCTGCAAACAATTCTCAAAGTTGCAGAACATGCCACCAACCTGGATATGCATTTTCTGACGGTGGAAGGCAATTTAGCGAAGGTATTAATGGCCAAAAAGGCAATAGAAATGCGCCGGCATTGTTTAACCTTGCTTGGGCTGATTTGTACAATGTAACTGGGCATAGGTATTTTTGGGATGGCGGCAAAGGAAGCTTAGAACAGCAGGCAGTTGGGCCAATTATCAATCCAATAGAAATGGCATCGGACATCAAGCAAGTTGTTCAGAAATTACAAAATACGTCCCACTACCCCAAATTATTTAAAAAAGCATTTGGTTCAGATAGCATTACCATTTCATTGATAGTGAAAGCGCTTGCACAATTTGAAAGAACTTTAATTAGTGGCAATTCTCCTTATGACAAAGCCGAAAGAAGAGAACGTCAAAGAACACTAAGTGAGTACAATGGGATGCTCATTTTTAGTACAGAAAAAGGCGATTGTTTTCATTGCCATGGAAATTTGAGTTCTCCTTTTTTTACAGATTTTAATTTTCACAACAATGGCTTGGATGAAAATCCACAAGATTCTGGACTATTCAGAATTACTGGGATTGAAGCTGACAAAGGTAAATTTAAAACACCAAGCCTAAGAAATCTAGTCTTTACAGCCCCATACATGCACGACGGTCGTTTCAAGACGTTGTGGGAGGTCATTGAATTTTACAATTCAGGTTTTAAAAATAGTCCTACACTCGACCCCTTCATTTCCAAGCATATAGCTAATGGAGGTCTCAACTTAACTCCTGTAGAAAAAATTGATTTATACAATTTTTTAGTTTCCTTATCAGACACTGATTTTGTTTTCAAGAACAAGTAACTAATAAGCTTGTCAAAAACCAATCTGAATAGTTTGGAATTTCACAAACTAATTTATACTTTTGATTCAATTGACTTTCGGAAAAAACGAATCGTATGAATAAACAGGTACAAAAATTTTTATTTATTTTCTTTGTAATGAGTTTAGCCTTCATTAGCAAAGGCTTTGCACAGTATTGCAATTTCACTGTAACAGATGTTGATGATGAAGATATTACATCTGTACAAATTGTAGGCGCAAATGGCTCCTTCATCAACAACCAAACTGCTTGTGCGGCATCAACAGCTGCAACAACAACACAATACAATTATTATGGGGCTGCAGGTAGCAATAAAGAAGGAAGATTAATTGCTCCTTTGGTTTTAGTACCAGGTAGGTCATACTCAATTACAGTAGAAATTTCTTGGTGCGGTACCGGTTCATATGCAAATTTTACTAAGGTTTGGATTGACTACAACAATAATTTTGTTTTTGATGAACCTTCTGAGTTAATATTTGCTGTTTCTGATGTCAGACAATCTAATGCTTCACTCAATCCAGGGCCAATTTCATACACCAGTCCGCCATTTACTGTTCCAACTGGGGCAAAAATAGCAAATACGCGCATGCGTGTTGCAAATTATGAAAGTGCCGGTGCTACTACCATGCCAACTGCATTTAACCCTTGTTCGGGAGCTACATGGGGAGAAGCTGAAGATTATGATGTGAACATTAGCAATACAGCCTCATCTAACCCTATGTTACCACCTATTGCAGGTATTTATCCGAGTTTGCCTACCCCTAATTTTGTTCCAGGCATGGACACAGTTTGGTTAAATAGCCCACAAAAATTAGTTAGTACGAGTACTTACGCAGGAAGAAGCTTTTGGGATTTGCCTGAAGAATTGGTATTGGCTCCAGGCTATAGCCGTCAAAAAGTGGCTAGAACCACCCAAACTTATATTGATACAGCAAAGTACAACCAAAGTTTTACCTATACTTTTAACAGAAGAGGGTTTTGGCCTGTTCGTTTATTGGCAGTTAACGGCATACGCAGAGACTCTTTAAGAGACAGTGTATTGAGATATATTTACGTAGATACACCCAATACAGCACCTGTCAGCAACTTTTTTACACCACGTAAAAAAATTGGTACATCTGAATACGCACCGTTTATCGATTTAACTGATAGGGGTCCTAACCAATG
>CANHRW010000237.1 GCA_947462865.1 Bacteroidota bacterium
GCTTTGGGTTTGATGGTTCAAAGCATCAAGGATGGTGGTAAGATATTGTCTTGCGGCAATGGTGGAAGCATGTGTGATGCCATGCATTTTGCTGAAGAATTAACCGGTAAATACAGAAATGATAGGCCAGCAATTGCCGCCATTTCAATGAGTGATGTGAGTCATATGGCATGTGTTGGAAATGACTATGGATATGATTTTGTATTTAGCCGCTACTTAGAGGCGGTGGGTAAAAAGGGTGATGTGTTGCTGGCAATATCAACATCTGGGAACAGTAAAAATATTATCAATGCCATTGGGGTTGCAAAAAAATTAGGGATTTCGGTGGTTGGATTAACGGGTAAAGATGGGGGTAAAATGGCCAACCTTTGTGATGTTGAAATACGCGCTCCACATAGTGATTATGCTGACAGGGCCCAAGAAATTCATATTAAAGTCATTCATTCTTTGATTGATGGAATCGAAAAATCATTGTTTTAAAAGGCGCGCCTAATGAACCACTCCTCTCTGTTCCGCAAAAAAAACATTGAACAAATTCTTGAAGAGCAGGGGCAACTCAACAGCTCCGGTAAAGGACTCACCAAAACTCTTGGGGTAAAAGACTTGGTGGCAATGGGTATTGCCGCAATTATTGGCGCTGGTATTTTTTCAACTATTGGAAATGCCAGTTTTAATGGGGGTCCGGCTGTGATTTTACTTTTTATTTTTACTGCGTTCGCCTGCGGTTTTTCTGCACTTTGCTATGCCGAATTTGCTTCAGTTATTCCAATAAGTGGTAGTGCATATACTTATGCCTACTTGGCTTTTGGCGAATTTATAGCCTGGGTAATTGGTTGGGCCTTAATTGTAGAATATGCAATTGGAAATATTGTAGTAGCAATCAGTTGGAGCGACTATTTTACTGGTTTAATGGATGGCATTGGACTACACATACCCGAACACTATACAATGGATTACTTCAGCGCTAAAAGTGGTTATGAAGAGGCCAGTGGTTTAATAAAGGCGGGAGGTGTGGTTTTTGAAAAACTTACCACAATTCAACAACAGGCGTATACAGCTTGGGTAAACGCCCCAGTTTTAGGTGGCTTAAAACTAGTCGCAGATTTACCCGCCCTTTTTATTGTATTAGCTATTACCGCTTTAATTTATAGGGGTGTGAAAGAGACTAAAATTGCCTCAAACATCATGGTGCTCATTAAACTTTCTGTCATTGTATTGGTGATTGTTGTGGGGGCTTTTTATGTAAACCCAGCCAATTGGAGCCCCTTTGCTCCTAACGGATTAAATGGTGTTTTAATGGGTGTTAGCTCAGTCTTTTTTGCTTACATTGGGTTTGATGCACTTGCAACTACAGCCGAAGAATGCAAAAACCCCAGAAAAGACCTTCCAATTAGTATGATTGTTTCATTACTTGTTTGTACGGTTTTATACATTTTGATTGCCTTAGTTTTAACTGGTCTTGTGAGTTATAAAGAATTAGCTGTGGGAGATCCGTTGGCCTTTGTTTTTGATAAAATTGGCCTGAAACAAATCAGTGGAATTGTAGCAGTAAGTGCAGTAATTGCAATGGCCAGTGTATTATTGGTTTTCCAAAATGGTCAACCCAGAATATGGATGACAATGAGTAGAGACGGGTTGTTACCCAAAAAGTTTGCTAGCATACACCCACGGTTTAAGACCCCAACCTTTTCAACATTGGTTACTGGTGCGTTTGTTTCTATTCCAGCCCTATTCATGAATTTAAAAGAAGTAACCGATTTAAGTAGCATTGGAACATTGTTTGCGTTTGCTGCTGTTTGTGCGGGGGTTTTAAAAATGGAAAGTCATGTAAATAAAAACCATGTAGGTTTTAGGGTTCCTTATTTTGATAGTGCCCTTTACTTGCCAGGATTGACTTTATTGTGCTTAATTGGTGGGATTGGGTTTGTGGGAGGTATAGGAGCATTTATACAACTCAGCAAACAGCTCGATATACCCACGGCGCTTACCTTGATTTTGGTATTGGTTTTTAATTTATTAGGATTTATTTACCACTTTTCACTCATTCCGGTATTGGGGCTAATCGCCAATTTTTACTTAATGACTCAACTGGGCCTAAGCAATTGGGTTGGTTTTGGAATCTGGTTAGTTTTGGGCTTAATCATCTATTTTGGGTATGGTTTTAGGCATAGCAAGGCCACCCCTTTACAACAAACCGAATAGAACTAAAACAATTTAGCCACTTTGGCATTTAATATATCTATTATTTTACTTAAAAATGAACGCGTTTCGCTATTTACAATTCTTTTTAATCTTGTTGATCTCTGTCAATCTTCATGCGCAAAACAAAAAATTTAGCATCAGCGGGGAGGTACGTGATGCACAAAATGGGGAGGACTTAATTGGTGCCGTGGTATCCATTCCTTCGCTAAAAATAGGTGTTTCTACAAATGCCTATGGGTTTTATTCGTTGAGCTTAGCACCGGGTAACTATGAATTAGAGATCAGTTATATAGGCTACCAAACACAAAAAATCACCCTAAACCTAAATGAGAATACCCGGCTGCCCATTTCTTTAAAGGTAAAAGAAAGTGAATTAAATGAGGTGCTTGTAAAAACCGATAAGCCAGATGCAAGCAATGTGCAGTCGAATAAAATGAGTGTAGTTAAATTAGACATCAAACAGGTTAAAAAAATTCCTTTGTTATTGGGAGAATTAGACATTGTTAAAGCTGTTCAGCTTCTTCCTGGTATTCAACAAGCAGGAGATGGAAACACGCTATTTGTTGTTAGGGGCGGAAATGTAGACCACAATTTAGTACTGTTAGATGAGGCGGTCGTTTATAATCCATCACATGTATTGGGCTTCTTTTCGGTCTTTAATGGCGATGCTATCAAGGATTTTGAAATCTACAAAGGGGGAATTCCAGCCAATTTTGGGGGCCGTTTAGCCTCTGTATTAGACGTCAGAATGAAAGATGGTAATAACAAACAATTTTCGGCATCTGGTGGTATTGGACTACTCTCATCTAGGCTTACCCTAGAGGGGCCTATCATTAAAGACAAGGGGTCGTTTATGATTTCCGGAAGAAGAAGTTATTTTGATGTGTTTTTTCCATTCAGTGAAGCCACAAAAGATGCTGCCGCATTCTTTGGAGACATTAACCTAAAGGCAAATATGACTTTAGGTAAAAACGACAAGGTGTTCTTGTCTGGTTATGCTGGAAGA
This sequence comes from Bacteroidota bacterium, assembly GCA_947462865.1. GTDB lineage: Bacteria > Bacteroidota > Bacteroidia > UKL13-3 > UKL13-3 > CAISCU01. The sequence continues at coordinate 3,209 of CANHRW010000237.1, forward strand.
GACAGGTTGGGTTTTGGTAAATTTTTTGGTTTTGGGTGGGGTAACTATACTGGAACCATTAGGTGGAATCATCTTTACAACGATAAACTCTTTTTTAATACCAGTTTGGTATAC
>CANHRW010000238.1 GCA_947462865.1 Bacteroidota bacterium
ATCAATTACCAGTTATCAAAAACAATTGGTTTTTGGCCAAAGAAATTGTGCGTTTGAAAGAAAGCAAACAGTTTATCCTATTCAAAACATTGGAGACATTCATTTTTATAAGTTTAGCTGAACATGCTGTACCCAAAAAATAGAATCATCATTTTAAGTGATGCCATTAGAACAGGTAAAACCACAGCTTTGTCTAATTGGCTTGCAACTGTTCAATCAAAAGCCGGTTTTATTTGCCCTGATAGAGATAAAACACGAAAATTATTGAATCTACAAACAGGATTTTATCACAATTTTGAGGTAACTGGTTCTGTTGAAGATAGCATATCAATTGGAAAATTTCATTTTTCTAAAAAGGTCATCAAACTTGCATGTGATTCAGTTTTAGAGGCCCTTCATCGTCCGTTTCAGTTTTTGGTTTTAGATGAAATTGGGAAACTAGAAATTGAACTAGAACAAGGCTTTTACCCCATTTTAAACCAAATTATAGCTACTTATCAGCAACCAGGCAATGGTCATTTGATTCTTGTCATTAGAGATACCCTGTTACAAAAAGGCATTGAAAAATTTCAATTGCAATCAGCCAAAATACTCAACCTTCAAGAATTTATAGCTGCAACGCAAACACATGGGCTTGTGTTGGCTGGCGGAAATTCAAGTAGAATGGGAACTTCCAAGGCGCTCATCAATTACCATCAACAAGCGCAACATGATTATTTGTATCAAAATTTAAAGGAACATTGTAAGCATGTTTTTTTGAGTTTAAAAACCAATACAGCTACTACCAATCCAAATCAAGTCCCCTGCTTACTAGATGATGCTGATTATTCAGAAATGGGTCCAATGAATGGGTTGATCAGTGCTTTCAATCATAACCCATTATGCAATTGGTTATTGCTTGCATGTGATTATCCTTTCTTAAAATCAACTGATATTGCAACCTTGTTTAAGCATTCCCAAAATGTCAATACCAGTATTTGTTATGGCACAGACAACAATTACGAACCGCTGTTGGCGGTATACCAGTTGAACAATTACATGCTGTTTTGGGAAATGTTACAAAATGGAAACCAGTCTTTGAGAAAATTCCAAGAACGCATGCAAGCGAAAATCATCCAACCAAGTAGTAATGATATCCTTTTCAGTGCAGATACGCCAAAAGACAAAATGGAGGCAATAGAAAAATTATGAGTCAAAGTAGCATTAAAATAGTAACAATAAAATCATTGAACAACCCTAATTGGGTTTCAAAAGATGATGTTTTGGTTGTAGAAGAACCGTTGGAAATAAGACTGAGATATGGGCCTGAAATGGAAAGATCTGAAATGAACTTAGCCATTACCATGAGAACTCCAGGAAATGATTTTGAATTGATTAGAGGTTTTTTATTCAGTGAAGGTATCATTCAATCGGCAAAGGATATATTGAATATCGGCTATTGCATTAGTTCCGATGAAGCAGCCAAAAACAATATCGTTAAAGTTGAATTGGCAACTTGGGTGTTGTTAAATGAAAAACAGTTCAAACGCAATTTTTATATGAGCTCTAGTTGCGGTGTTTGTGGAAAATCAAGCATTGAATCGGTTTTAGAAAATTGCAACATAAAATTAACCAACAGCAAAACATTTAAGGTTTCTGACATTTTACAGTTACCGGATCATCTCAGAGCAGAACAAATCAGCTTTAAATATACTGGGGGATTGCATGCTTCAGCCTTATTTGATGCTTCCGGTAAAATTGTTTTAATCAGAGAAGATGTAGGCAGACACAATGCTTTAGACAAGGTAATTGGCGCATTTTTAGATCAAAATCTTCAGGAATATGGTTTAATTTTAAGTGGCAGAGTGAGTTTTGAATTGATGCAAAAGGCAGCAATGGCTGGTATACAATTGGTTTGTGCCATTGGGGCTCCATCTAGTCTTGCAGAAGAGATGGCCCGTGAGTTCAATATCAGCCTCATTGGATTTCTAAAACCTGATAAAATGAATATTTATACTGGAGAGGAAAGATTGATTTTTTAAAAAAAAATCAATAAAAAATGCCGCTTCAAATTTGAAGCGGCATTTTTATGATACATGAAATTCTGTTTATTCGGCTGGAGGAGTTTCTGTAGCTGTAATTTCTGTAGCTCCTTCAATGGTTTCAGTTGCTATGTCAATAGCGCCTTCAATGACATTGCCATCCTCTCCTATTAATTCGTCTTCTTCTCCTTCAATGACATCAATTTTGGCAACAGATGCAATTTCGTCTTTATCAGAAATATTGATCAAACGAACGCCTTGTGTGACCCTTCCTAATACTCTCAAGTCTTTGATAGCCAAGCGAATGGTAATACCTGATTTGTTAATGATCATGATATCATTGTTGTCATCTACATCTTTGATTGCTACCAATTTACCCGTTTTTTCAGTGATATTCATGGCTCTTACACCTTTTCCACCCCTATTGGTAATGCGGTATTCTTCTACATCTGAACGTTTACCCATTCCATGCTCCGATACCACCAATACATTGGTTACACTTGGATCAGCAATAGAAACCATACCAATGACTTCATCGCCTTCATCTAATCTAATAGCCCTTACCCCTGTAGCATTTCTACCCATTGGTCTTACAGTGCTTTCGTTGAAACGAATGGCTTTTCCTTCTCTAGATGCAATGATCATTTCGCAGCTGCCATTGGTTAACCTGGCTTCAACCAAATGGTCGCCTTCTCTAACATTGATAGCGTTGATACCATTTGCTCTTGGTCTGCTATATGCTTCTAATGTTGTTTTCTTGATGGTTCCTTGTTGGGTAACCATAATGACATTAGCTTGGTTAATATAGGCTTCGTCGCTCAAAGTTTTTACGTTTAAGAACGCTTTTACTTTGTCGTCGGCAGGCATATTGATTAAATTCTGAATAGCCCTTCCTTTAGAAGTTTTCTCTCCTTCAGGTATTTCAAAAATACGCAACCAGAAACAACGCCCTTGTTCTGTAAACAACAACAGGTAATTGTGGTTGGTGGCCATGAAAATATGCTCTACAAAATCTTCTTGTCTTTTTGCAACCCCTCTGCTACCTCGTCCTCCCCTGTTTTGAGTTCTGTATTCACTCAAAGAGGTGCGCTTCACATATCCCAAATGCGAAATGGTCACAACCACTTCATCATCAGGAATTAAGTCTTCCATGCTCATCTCGTTGCCGCTCATTTCAATGATTGAACGGCGAGGATCAGCATACTTTTCTTTCATTTCAGCCAATTCATCTTTGATGATTTGCATCCTCAAACCTTCATCA
>CANHRW010000239.1 GCA_947462865.1 Bacteroidota bacterium
GAACCTGGTTTTTTAAGAATGTTGTCTTGGGCTTCGTTTGGTTTGTTTGTTTGGAGCCTTTAAGCACATATTAATGCCTCGATATTCTTAAAACATTAATTGATTTTGAATGTTTTGTATGCATGAAAACAAAACTTATTCAATCGTACATACAATATACTTTAGAGCAGAACCAAACACCCGCAAATGTGTATTTGTTTGCCAAACACTTGGGTATGACAGAGTCAGATTTCTACAATTATTACTCTAGCTTATCATCATTGGAGAGTGAAATTTACCAAGCATGGTTTGAAGAATGCATGCAAAAATGTTCTCAAAGTGAACCTTGGAGTTCCTACAGCTCAAGAGAAAAAGTATTGGCTGTTTTTTACACATTCATAGAAGATTTAAAATCCAACAGGAGTTTTGTTCAGTATTTAAAAACCCGTGATTGGAAGCCCAGTCTTCAGTGGCCAGACTATTTAAAAGGATTGCACCAGGCTTTTTTGGCACATATTCAGCCTATTTTAATAATAGGCATTGCATCAAACGAAATACAAGAACGCAAGTTCATAGACAGTAAATATGCCGAAGGGCTGTGGTTGAATTTTTTATTTGTGTTGAAATTTTGGACCGATGATACCAGCACATCATTTGAGAAAACAGATGCAGCAATTGAAAAGAGCGTGAATTTAGCCATGGACTTAATGGGCAAAAGCCCCCTAGATGCTGCACTTGATTTTGGAAAGTTTTTGTTTCAAAACAAATAAGTATGGAAACCTTATCGGAGCAAAACAGCATTCCAAGTACCAAGGTTCAGAGAGCCATGCGATTTGTAAAAACAGGTGCTCAAATTGGTGGCAACTATATTAAGCACTATTCAAAAAAAATAGTTGACCCTTCTTTGAGCAAAGATGAGTTGCATGAAAACAATGCTAATGATGTTTACAATGCTTTGAGTGAATTAAAAGGGAGTGCGCTCAAAGTTGCCCAAATGCTGAGCATGGAAAAGAACATACTCCCCAAGCAATATACCAACAAATTTCAGATGGCACAATACAGTGCACCACCTTTATCTGGTCCACTCATTGTTCAAACATTTATTAAAAGCTTTGGCAAAACCCCTCAAGAATTATTTGATACATTTGATATGAAAGCAGCCAATGCAGCCAGTATTGGTCAGGTTCATCAAGCTAGTTTAAATGGGCAGCTTTTGGCAGTTAAAATTCAGTATCCAGGCGTTGCAGAAAGTATCAAAAGTGATTTAAAAATTGTGAAGCCAATTGCATTCCGCTTGTTGGATATGAATGAAAGCGAACTCGAGAAATACATTCAAGAAGTAGAAACCAAATTGCTTGAAGAAACAGATTACGAGTTAGAATTAAACAGAAGCATAGAAATAACCCAGGCTTGTAAAAACATACCCAATTTAGTTTTCACAAATTACCACAAAGCATTCTCCTCAAAAAGGGTATTGACAATGGATTGGCTGTCGGGTTTTCACCTAGATAAGTTTTTGAGTACAAACCCGTCTCAAGCAATCAAAAATCAGATTGGACAAGCCATGTGGGACTTTTATGATACACAGGTTCATGAACTCAAAGCCGTTCATGCCGATCCACACCCAGGAAATTTTATCATGCAAACAGATGGCCAATTGGGGGTGATCGATTTTGGTTGTGTCAAAGAAATTCCTGAAGATTTCTACTTAAATTATTTTGCATTGTTGATACCTGAAATTGTTCAAGACAATTCAATGATCAGGAAAATCATGTTGCAACAGGAAATCATCACAGATAATGATAGCCAAGAAGTGCAACAGGAAATAACTGATGCTTTCGTAAAAATGACCACCCTACTTCGCAAACCTTTTGACGAAGCTCAATTTGATTTTGGGAACGATGCTTACATCAATCAAATTTATGCAATGGCCGAAGAGGTGAGTAAAATAGAGGTATTGAAAAAGTCTAAAGTGGGAAGGGGGTCGCAGCATGCCTTGTACATCAATAGAACCTATTTTGGTTTGTACAGTTTGTTGAATATGTTAAATGCCCAAATTCATACGGGTACTCAAAGCTGGAAACGGACTCTAAAAAATTACCACTTGAGTAGTATTATTTAACCAAGTAGCTTCTATTTTGGAGCCCAAAACAGAACCTGTAATTTGGTTTAATAACGTTTGAAATACAGTGTAAAAGTAATTCCCAAATCAAGAAAAATCCGCTCTTTTTGTCTCAAACTGAGCCAAATTCTTTAAACCCCCCTTTCCAAAAATAATTATACAAGTATCAGATTAACAGAGATTAATATACTTATTCTTGTTTTTGGCATTGTATTATCAGTAATGGATAAAATTCACATTAATGAAATACACCAAAACAATTTTGACCGCAGCTTGCTTGCTTCAGCTAGGTCTTTACAGTTGTAGAAAACAAGAGCCACTTAAACAAGAAAGTGCTGCTACAACAACAGCTACAAAATTTGCAGAAATGAAAACGCCACAAAATTTCAAGTGGGCAACCAACAATGTAATTAACATTGAGTTTCAACCTATCCAAAATGACACACGTAAAGCTGTTTTAAAGGTAGTAGATGCATCGGGTCGCGTTTACTTCAAGAAATTACATTCAGCCAACGAATCATTTTCAACTAACCTAGAAGTGCCAGCTCATATTCAAAGCTTGAAAGTTGTTTTTGCTGGAGTTCAGAAAGACTTTACTACTAGCTCAAGCAAGGTCAACCTTAATTTAAAATAAACCGAAAATGAAAAAGATCTATTTTCTGATTTTAATATTGAGCCTTGCAAGTTTCAAAACTTGGGCTCAACCTTCAATATCACCCACAAATGGTGTGGCTTCAAACATTACATCAAACTCACTAACTTTGTCATGGACCAATGGCAATGGGAATAAAAGAATTGTTATTGGTAGAGCATTTGGGCCATCTACAGAATACTTAGCCAATTGGACAGATTATTCTGAAGTAGATCCAGCTAACGCTGTATTTGGCGAAGGTCAAAGTTTTGGCCAAGGTTATGTTATTTATGAGGGCACTGGCAATACTGTTAATGTAACTAATTTAAACCCTTCAATATTTTATGCCTTTCACATTTACGAAGCTAATGATGTGGGAGAGGGTTATTTGGTTAACGCATCTTACCTAACACTTAATGCAACTACATCTGGATCAACACCTCCACCAAATTTAACACCAACAGTAGGTGCATCAAACTTAGGTTTCACAGTTGTAACAGAAACAGGTTTAACATTGACCTGGAATA
>CANHRW010000240.1 GCA_947462865.1 Bacteroidota bacterium
AAATAAAAATCCTTTGGATACAGAACCTTGTGTTTGACTAGTAGCCAATTGTTTACCTTGGTTTGAGTAAATGAGTAGCAGTATGCCTGACATGGAAATAAAAATCCCCATAATTCCTATTCCAGAAAGCGTTTCGTCTAATAAAAAATAAGCAAAAATAAGGGCTGCAGCAGGAGCAATACAACTCATCAGTGCTGTTTTAGCTCCTCCAATTAATTGATAAGCAGTAAATGCAAAATAATCGCCAAGGCTCAAGCCAATAATTCCCGATAATCCAAACCATAAATAGGCATTTGGGCTGGTTTCAGTGATCAATTCAACCAGTGAAAGATGGTCTGAAAATAGGCATGAAATACTCAAAAAAATACTTGCCAATACCAATCTAACTCTGTTAACCGTTGAAGGGGACATTTTTTTACTGGCATCTGTAAATGCAAAAGTACCCACTGTCCAACATAGAACAGTTCCTATTGCTGCCAATAAACCGATTGCTTGGGTTTCTATCATATTTAATTGAATTCGTAAACCTGTCCTTGTTTGGGTATTTCAACCTTTTTGGCACCAATTTGAAGCACAGCACTTTTGAGCGCTTCTAACTGTGGCAATTCTCCATGAATTAAAAATACAGATTCTAATTGCGGAGGATTACAGGCATAAATGAATTCCAAAATTTCGTCGTGGTCTGGGTGCGAGCTAAAGACATCAATTTTTGCAATTCTGGCATGTACTCTTTTGTCTTTGTCTTTGATTTTAATGGAAGGTTGACCCAATAATAGTCTGTATCCCAAGGTTCCTTCAGCACAAAATCCAGCTATTAAAATGGTGGCTGTTGGGTGTTCAATATGGTTCATCACATGTTCTTGAATACGCCCCCCTTCAACCATGCCTGCTGCAGATATAATGATACAGGGGTCGTAATACACAGAAAGAGCTTCATGTGCATTTTTAGTATCTAAATAATGGGTGTGTTCGTGTTCAAATAAAGAGCCATGATTGCGTTTAAATTGTATGGCTTCTTCGTTGAGCAATTCAGGATGTTTATCGTATACTGGTGTTGATTTAATGGCCAATGGACTGTCTACAAAAACTTTCAAAGTACTTGGAATAATCCCCTTTGCTTTTAATTGGTGGATCGTAAAAACAATCGATTGTGTTCTGCCAACGCTGAATGCTGGAATAATCAGTTTGCCTCTTTGTGCAATACAGGTTGATGTAATAAATGCGGCCAATTCTTCTTCAGGGGCTTGTTTACTCAAATGTTTTCGGCCACCGTATGTTCCTTCTGAAATGAGGTAGTCAATGTTTTTAAAAGGGATCCCATCTCTGAGTAATTTGCTGTTTTTTCTTCCTAGATCACCAGTAAATCCAAAACGATGGGTTTTGCCATTTTCAGAAATTTGAATCCGAATACCAGCAGCTCCTAATAAATGTCCAGCTTCTTGGTATTGTACTTCTATGCCTCTGTGAGGTACAAAACTTTGGTCTAATTGAATGCGCTCAAAAAAGCGAACAGTATCACTCACATTTTTTTCAGAGTAAAGTGGCTTTTGTACCAAATGTCTTCTATTTTTTTTACTACGAGCTAACGCTCTAATATAGTCGCCTTGTTGAATGTGGCAGGAGTCGAACAACAAATAGGCGCTCAGTTCTGCAGTAGCCGAAGTGCAATAAATTGGACCTTTAAATCCTTCTTTTACCAAAATTGGCAAATTTCCCGAATGGTCAATATGTGCATGTGTCAATAATACGGCATGTATAGAACTGGCTTCAAAAGGAAATATTTTAGGATTCACTACTGGGTTCTTTTTTACTTCATAATCCATTCCACAATCTACCAGCAGCCTGAAACCATCATTCATTTCTAGTAAATACATACTGCCCGTTACTTGTCTTGCTGCTCCCCAAAAATATAATCTCATTCCTTGTTTTGCTCTCTAAAGCTGCAATTTACCGATATTTCGGCTATTTTTGGAGATTATCTAAAAAAAGCAAAATGCCAGTATACAATTTAAGTCTAGAATACTCAATTCTTGAAACTTTTTTAAGTCAAATTCGAAACACATCTATTCACCAAGACCGCATGCGTTTTAGAAGAAATCTTGAAAGAATTGGTGAAATAATGGCATACGAAATCAGCAAACAACTTCCGGTTCAGCAGATAGAAATACAAACACCTTTGGCAAAAATGCAGGTAAGAGAATTGCTCAATCAACCTGTATTGGCAACCATTTTAAGGGCAGGATTGCCATTGCACACTGGTTTTTTAAATTATTTTGATGCGGCCGATTGTGGTTTTATTACCGCCTACCGCCACCACCTTGAAGTAGGTTTTGAAATTCGAGTAGAATACCTGGCTTCACCTGTTATAGATGGCAAAGACCTGATTTTAATAGATCCAATGTTGGCAACTGGTCAAAGCATTGTCAGCTGTCTGAATCAACTGCTCAAGTTGGGAGAACCCAAATCAATTTATATTGCGGCTGTTTTGGCAACAGAAACGGGCATTCAAACCATTCAAAAATCTTTTCCAAATGTACATATTTATTGTGCCGCCATAGACCAAGGGCTCAATGAGCACCAATACATAGTACCTGGATTGGGCGATGCAGGTGATTTGTGTTTCGGAGATAAAATCAGTGCCAATTAAGGCAATTCTATTACAGCAAATGTGCAATAACCTTTTGCTACCAAACAAATACTACCGTCTGCTTTGGTATAGCGAATCTCTGCTTCTGCAAAAATGAGTTTTTGACCCGATTTAATAACCCATCCTTTTACCTGAAACTGTTTGCCAATACCAGGATTCAAGTAAGCAATTTTTAAATCACTGGTGACCACTGTCTGTTTGCTGTCAACCAGACTAAATGCTGCAAAACCAGCAGCCAAATCGGCCAAGGTTGCTATCACCCCTCCATGTAAAAAGTTGTTTTGTTGAAGGTGGTGTTCTTTTGCGTTTAAATGCCCCCAAACACAGCCAGCTTCTAATTGATCCAACTGAAAATCGATGAACTGCATAAAATGGTTTTCTTTCATTTTAGAAAGTATTCTCGATTGAAATGCTGGGTCTTTGGCTTGGAACATCTGGTGAAATTTTTATCAAAAATAAGGCTTTCTTTCTAATGTCAGCCTTTGTATCCCATCTGGAATTGACCAATTGCTATCACAATTCAAAAAAAAAATCT
>CANHRW010000241.1 GCA_947462865.1 Bacteroidota bacterium
GAGATCACAGAGCTTAATCCATTGGCTCTGTTCGACGGAAATGCTCCACTGTAAAAATCTACTTCGCGTATGAAATTCACGTTGAGCAAACCAACTGGACCACCGCTACTTCCTTGCGTTGCAAAGTGATTGATATTTGGGACCTCAATCCCATCTAAGTAAAATTTATTCTCTCCTGGTGACCCACCACGAATTATAATGTCATTTCTAAATGTAGCTCGAGAAGCGACGCCCGGCAAAGCCTGAAGTACTTTACTTACATCGCGACCAGCACCCGGTTGGCGTTCAATTTCAGTAGCATTGAGGGTTCTTAAAGAAACAGGAGATTCACTTCTGGGAGTAAATGGTGATGCTTTCACGACAACCTCTTTTTGTTCTTTCGCAAATGGTTCCATAGCAAAGTCCAAATCAACCACACGCGAAATTGTAACAGTAATATCATCGATAATCAAATCCTGAAAACCTGCATTACTCGCTTTGAAAGTATAAACTCCTGGCGCCAAACCTTCAATGATATAGATTCCATCTGCATCACTTGTTGCCCCCATTTGCTGTCCTACGACATTTACTTTTACAAATGGCAAAGGATCATTATTAAGAGAATTAAAAATTTTTCCTGTGACTTTCGAAAGTTGTGCAAACAATGGTGTAACTCCTAGAATGAGAATGGCAAGTAGACTATATTTCATGATGGATTTTTATTAACTGACAAATCGGAATCAAAATTGTTCATTTAATTTCACACTTATCGAAGTTGTTTATTAAAAAGATTTTTTCTGTAAAAAACGGAATTTTGATTTTATAAGCTTCAAACATTGAATTTTTGAGGTTGCATTTTAAATAGTTTAAATTTAAATTTATACTCAATTAATTTAGAGAAACCAATGAAAAACTACATTAACATAACGGTTGCTTTTTGCATACTTTTTTCATTAAAATCTTTTTGTCAGGTGGACTCATTGGAAGCTGAAGAAGATTACAGCCAATATGAAAAATACGACCTAGATGAAACTGTCAAACGCTATTGCACCCCTAAAGTAATTGGCTTAAGCCCAGCAAAACTTATTACTGCAGGTTACGATATGGCACTTAGCCATGAAATCAATGCTCAGGCCATAGACACCTTTTCGTCCGCGCAGACTGGAAATGTAAACAATTATAATGGTGTGGTTATTGGTGCCAATCTTCCCGTTCTCTCCAATAACAAAATCCTCATTAATCTCGGTGGAAGTTTTGTAAATTCCAACTACTCTTTTTCGAACGATACGCTAAACAATCCTTTGCTTAAAACACTTGATAAAGGAATCCGAACCTTGAGTCTCAATACAACTATTTTTAAGCCCCTAAATCAAAAAACTTTTATTTTGACCTTTTTGTCAGGAGAGTACAACGGAAATAATACATTTCGTTCTTGGCATTCGTTCAGTCTAAGCAAACTAACTGTCCTAGGTATTTTTGGATGGAAGTTTAATGATCGTTTTCAATTTGGTATCGGGGCAACTCAAACATACAGAGCAGGGGGCAAAAGCTATTTACCTGCCATACTTTATAATTACACATCCAAAAACGAAAAGTGGGGAATCGAATCATTACTACCGGCACGTTTTCATCACAGATATTCCTTTAATAGGCGGACTATGCTATTGTCAGGTTTTGAAATTGTTGGCGGTAGCTATCATTTAGCAAACAGGGACAATTACTTTCCTCAAACAGGCGCTAAAATTGGAGAAATTGAGAATTATAGCAGCGATAATTTAGAATTAAGAAGATCAGAAATCAGATTGAGATTCGACTTTCAAAGAGCACTGAGTGACTTTATCTGGATTGGTGCTCAAGCTGGATACATTGTAAACTATAAATTCAACTTAGACAGTGGTAATTTCTATCGAGGCATTGGTAGTTCAGCACCGATGGTGATGGAAAATCAAGTTTCATCGGCACCTTATTTTCAGATTAGCCTTAATCTTGTCAGCCCTTGATTCTTACTTTTAGTTGAAACAAAAAAAAGAACCTAGGCAGGTTCTTTTTTTTGTTTATAATTTAACTCGTATCCCTATTCTTTCAGGCGCTTCCATGTGTCTGTTCGGCCTATCATTGAAACACCAATGTAACCCCTAACGTCAATGGTATTCTTATCCGTTAATTTAATTGTACAACTGTAAGTACTGCCATTCTCTGGATCATATATAGTTCCGTTCTCCCAGACCTTCTTTCCAACATATTCAAAATCTTTTAGAATCTTGTAACCAAGCAAAGGTGTTTCGTGCATTTTCGAATCGGGATTATTCTTATCTCGCTTCTTGGTTCCATCAGGATACAAAGGTTCTTTCAGCCAAACTATCTTACCATAATACTTTGTACCGACTTTAGAAACCTTGACTTTCGCTTTTCCGTGACTTGGCATCCAAATCCCGACAAGAGCATCTCCTTCTTCCGTTTGATAAATCTTACTCAAAGTAAAGGCTGTACTGCTCAAGAAGAGAACAACGCTCAAACAAAATAGACCTAGTGATTTCAACTTTTTCATAATTTACTTAATTTGAATTTGTAAAAACAATTACCGTACCAAACAAGGACAATTTAGTAACTTTTTACTTATTAACCATCAAACTCAATGTCAATTGTCCTTGAAGAGTGACATTATCATCAATATCTTTGTTAGAAATCCCTGTCATTTCCAAATAAAACTGGTCTGTTTCTGAAAAACCTTCAATGACAGCCTTTTCCAAACCTTTTATTGTCATCTTTTTGGGACTTCCTTTTATTTTCGTTGAAGCTACCTCCTTCGATTCAGTATTGTCCGTCATTACTGTAAAAACTATATTATTGAAAATCCCTAAACCATCAGGGTGATCACATGAGAGAACAATCTCATCTAATTTCATACTATGAACCTCTTCCCTAGTTATCCCAAAATCTTCAGGTTTAAAAGGAACTGTCACTACACCTTCAGCAATCGATTCGGCAAATAATGGCCCTTCTACTGAAATTTCAAAATCTACTGGCCCATATTTTTTTGCTTCATGATTTGAGCATGAAAACAAAAGAAATGCAGAACATACGCAGGCGAAAATCGTTTTTAAGTATTTCATAGTATAAATTTTATAGTGTAAAAATAATAACCACAACAACACCAACCTAGTAACCGATATCTTTCTTTTGATAACGATTAAAAA
>CANHRW010000242.1 GCA_947462865.1 Bacteroidota bacterium
ATTCATGCAATGGGTGGCGAACAAGATATTCGTAAAATGGGTGGCTTGAGCAAATCCATTAAAATAACTTTTGTAACATTTTTAATTGCTACTCTTGCTATTTCTGGAATTTTCCCTTTTGCCGGTTTTTTCTCTAAAGATGAGATTTTAGCAAAAGCGTTTGAGCACAATCTATTGGCATGGGCCTTGTTGAGTATCAGTTCTATGATTACTGCTTTTTATATGTTCCGATTGTTGTTTTTGGTATTTTATGGACAATTCAGAGGAACAGCGCAACAGGCCAAACACCTGCATGAATCTCCTCTATCTATGACTTTTCCGTTGATGGTTTTAGCAATTTTATCTGCTTTTGGAGGCTTCTTTGGATTGCCTGCTGTATTTGACTCCACGCACCAACTCAATTTGTTTTTATACCCCGTTTTCAATGCTTCAAAATTGGTAGCTACAGAAGTTCATGCACTTTCACATTCACAAGAATGGATGCTAATGGGTATTGCTACTTTAGCCGCATTAGTGAGTATATTTTATGCATTTAGTTTGTACATTAAAAAGCAGCAACTACCAGAAAATGACGCTGATTTAAAAGGGTTCGGTAAAATTGTTGCCAATAAATTTTATGTAGATGAATTTTACCACAAGGTATTTGTTAACCCAATAATGATTATCAGTGATTTGTTATTGGTATTGGTAGATAAATTAATCATTGACATGGTTGTTAATCTAACCGCAATTATAGTAGATGCATTAGGTAGACTTTATAGGTTAATTCAAACAGGTAGCACCGGATTTTACCTCATTGCTATGGTTCTGAGTATGGTTATTGTTATGTTCATTCAAATTATTTTATAATGCTTAGTTTAGAATTATTATTTATACCGCTTTTAGCATCGTTACTTTTGCTATTTGCTAATGAAAAAGCAGCAAAACCTTTGGCTTTGGTTTTTAGTCTTGTAGAGGCTGTTTTCACAGTATATGCTTATCAAATTTTTCAACAAAATGGTTCTGAAGCATTTGAATTTCAGATGCCTTGGGTAAATAAACCACAAATCAATTTGCATTTTGGAATAGATGGTATTAGCTTATTAATGGTAGTACTCACCAATTTATTGGTTCCTTTTATTATTCTTTCAGGCTTTCAAAGAACAACCAAAAGAGTTGCTACTTTTTATGCTTTGCTATCGTTCATGCATTTTGCCTTGTTGGGTGTGTTTATGGCCTTAGATGGCTTTGTTTATTATATTTTCTGGGAATTGGCATTGATACCAATTTATTTTATGGCTTTCAATTGGGGCGATGAAAACAGTACAAAAGTTACTTTGAAATTTTTCATCTATACCCTGGCTGGTAGTTTATTGATGTTGTTTGGATTTATCTATTTGTACATGGGCACTCCAAACCATTCGTTAGATTGGTCTATTTTATCAACCCAACATACTTGTTCTTGCAACCAAACTTGGTTATTCTGGCTCTTTTTCATTGCATTTGCAATTAAAATTCCAATTATCCCATTTCATACATGGCAACCCGATACCTATCAATCAGCACCTACTCAAGGAACCATGTTGTTGTCTGGAATTATGCTTAAAATGGGCACATACAGCTTATTAAGATGGCTATTACCCATCTTTCCAGCTGGAATGCAAGAATGGCAACCAATTGTAATTACGCTATCTGTTATTGGAATTGTTTACGCTTCTATCATTGCCATTATGCAAAGAGACTTAAAAAAACTATTTGCATACTCTTCTATTGCACACGTTGGTTTAATTGCGGCTGGCACCTTTACATTGAGTTTAGAAGGTATACAAGGAGCCTTGGTTCAAATGTTGGCACATGGTATCAATGTGGTTGGTTTATTTTTCTGTGCAGATATTATTTTAAATAGAAAAGGTACCCTTCAATTGCATCAATTGGGAGGCATTCGCTTACAATCACCTTGGTTTGCTGCATCTTTTCTAATCATAGTTCTAGCTGCCATAGCATTGCCGCTTACCAACGGATTTGTTGGTGAATTTATGTTGTTGTATAGCTTATTCAAATACAATGTTTGGTTGGGAGCTGTTGCCGGTACAACAATTATTTTAGGTGCCGTTTACATGTTAAAAATGTATCAAGAAGTGATGTTAGGAGATCAAGCTGATCAAGCTGAACCAATGGAATCGCTTCATTGGAATGAAAAAGTTGTTTTGATAGGAATTGTTGCTTTGATTTTTATTTTGGGAGTCTTCCCAAGTATTGTAACCAACTTAACTCAACCTGCTGTTAACCAATTATTAAAATTAATTTAAACTAACTGTGAATACTTTAATTTATACATCTGTTCTTGGATTTGGTTTGATGGTTTTGGAAGTATTGAAACTTCGCAAATGGATCAGTCCTGTTATTATTTTAGGTTTGAGTTTAATTTTTGGAATAAATATTCATGATTGGAACCAGCCAGGTTCTTACATGGGTAATATGTTAGAAACAAGTAATTTCACGGTTGCATTCAACGCTTTGGCTATTTTTATTACTTTACTCATTGTAATGCTTGCTTCTGAATATTATGCAGATGAGGAACATCATATCAGCGATTACATGACCATTATGATTTTTGTTTTATGTGGTGCTCAAATGATGTTGGGCTATGCCAATTTGGTTTTATTTTTCATTGGTATAGAAACTTTGAGTATTTCGCTGTATGCACTTTCTGGAAGTAAAAGATTTGATGCAAAATCGAATGAAGCAGGTTTCAAATACTTTTTAATGGGCTCATTTGCTTCAGGATTTTTGTTATTTGGAATTGCTTTGATGTATGGAGCAACACAGAGTTTTGATTTGAATAAACTAGGAGAATACGCAATGGGCAACTCGGTTTCTCCCCTATTTTTAACAGGTTTATTGCTTGTTTTATTTGCTTTGTTTTTCAAAGTTTCTGCTGCTCCATTTCATTTTTGGGCGCCTGATGTTTATGAAGGAGCACCAAGTATCATCACAGCCTTTATGAGTACCTTGGTAAAGGTAGTTGGCTTTGCTGCATTTTATAAGTTTATACACGTATTTGGCTACATAATGCCAATTAAATTTGATTGGCTAATCACATTAGTCGCTATATTGTCATTGGTTACAGGTAACCTTTCAGCGATTGCTCAAGACAATTTTAAACGACTCATGGCCTACTCAG
>CANHRW010000243.1 GCA_947462865.1 Bacteroidota bacterium
ACTGAATTGGCTACTGATGATGGCAATGTAACTGTTATTTTGGGTCGTCAGGGTGAAATTAGAATTTTGGATGCCAAATCTAAATCTCCAATCATCACCATGAACATTCCTTATGGTGCTCATTTGATGGTTAAAAATGGTCAGAAAGTAGAAAAAGGTCAGCCAATTTGTACTTGGGATCCATACAATGCGGTGATCATTTCTGAATTTACGGGTAAAATCAAATTTACCAATATCATTGAAAATGTAACCTACAAAGAGGAATCAGACGAGCAAACTGGTCACAAAGAAAAGGTAATTGTTGAGAGCAGAGATAAAACCAAAATTCCTTCAATCATTGTTGCTGACTCAAAAGCTAAAACTGAAAAAGAATACAACTTACCAGTAGGTGCACACATTGTAGTTGAAGAAGGACATACCATTAAGTCTGGAGAAATATTAGTGAAAATTCCTCGTGTGGTTGGTAAAACCCGAGATATCACTGGAGGTCTTCCAAGGGTTACAGAATTGTTTGAAGCAAGAAATCCTTCAAACCCTGCAATTGTTACTGAAATTGATGGTGTAGTTAGCTTTGGTGGCATTAAAAGAGGTAACCGTGAAATCATGATTACTTCTAAAGATGGCGAACAAAAGAAATATTTGGTACCATTGTCTAAACATATCTTGGTTCAAGAAAACGATTTCGTAAAAGCGGGTTCTCCATTGTCTGATGGTTCAATCAGCCCTCAAGATATTTTGAGAATTGAAGGCCCATTGGCAGTACAACGTTATATTTTGAATGGAATTATGGAGGTTTACCGTTTGCAGGGTGTAAAAATCAATGACAAACACGTAGAAACCATTATCCGTCAAATGATGAAACATTTAGAAGTTGTTGATCCAGGAGATACCACTTTCCTTGAAGGTGAAAACGTTGATCGTTGGGACTTCAAAGAAATGAACGACTGGATTTTTGATAAGAAAGTAGTTACGGAAGCAGGTGATTCTCCAAACGTGAAGCCTGGTCAGATTATTAGCGTCAGAAAATTGAGAGATGAAAACTCACAATTGAAGCGCAAAGACCAAAAACTCATTGAAGTTAGAGATGCCAACCCTGCAACTGCTACTCAAATTATTATGGGTATTACCAAAGCATCTTTGGGTACACATAGCTTTATGAGTGCTGCTTCTTTCCAAGAAACAACTAAAGTGTTAAACGAAGCTGCTATTTCTGGTAAAGTTGACAACATGTTAGGCTTGAAAGAAAATGTAATTGTAGGTCACTTGATTCCTGCAGGTACTGGTAGCCGCGATTTTGAAAAATTAATTGTTGGTTCTAAAGAAGAGTTCGCAGCATTGCTGGCTTCAAAAGAAGACTAATACCGTTTCAAATTAGTGAACGCGCGGACAGCTTTGCTGTCCGCGCGTTCTTTTTTTACCCCTTTCAAAGCAATACCTTTACATTATGATTCGATTAACAGCACATGCACATGCAGCAGGTTGTGGGTGTAAAATAGCTCCAGCCGTATTACATGAAATGATTGGGGATTCAAAAAATCAAACTTCATTTTTGGAATTATTGGTTGGGAATTCAAGCAATGACGATGCAGCAGTATGGGACTTAGGAAATGGAGTTTCAGTGATCAACACAGTTGATTTTTTTATGCCAATTGTTGACAATCCATTTGATTTTGGAAGGATAGCAGCGGCTAATGCCATTTCAGATGTGTATGCAATGGGAGGGAAGCCTTTGTTTGCAAATGCCATATTAGGTTGGCCTATTGATACTTTACCCATTGAAGCTGCCAAACAAGTAATGGCCGGTGCCAGAGAAATATGTGAAAAAGCAGGCATACCAATTGCTGGTGGCCACAGTGTTGATGCCAAAGAACCCTTGTTTGGTTTGTCAGTTACTGGCACAGTTCAAACCAATCATATCAAAAAAAACAACACCGCACAAATTGGCGATTTATTATTTTTAACCAAACCAATTGGTGTAGGCATAGCAGCAACAGCTCAAAAAAGAAATTTAGTTACTGAAGCTATTTTAAACGAGGCTGTAGCGGTAATGTGTGGATTAAATAGCATTGGGGAGGTTTTGGGAACATTTGATGCTATACACGCAATGACAGATGTAACAGGTTTTGGTTTACTTGGTCATTTAATTGAAATGAGTGAAGGCAGCCATTTGTCGGCTAAAATCTATCCAAAAGTCATACAAACCATTTTAGGAATTGACGACTTGTTGGCGCAAAATTGCATTCCTGACAATACTTACAGAAATTGGAATGCATATGAAAAAAAGGTTTCGGGTTTAGCTTCCATGAGAGACTTTCAATTGCTCAATGATCCGCAAACTTCAGGTGGATTGCTGATTGCTGTTCACCCAAATCAGAAAAAGGATATTCAAGATTTGTTTACACTTCATGGGCTCGAAAAACACTTAGAACCTATTGGCGAAATATTACCTCAATCCGATTTTGCAGTATTCATTGCTTAAGATATGAAACTTTTTAATGCAGCTCAACTCAAATCCTGGGATGCCCAAACACTTCAGGAAGAAAAAATCGAAATCCAAGATTTAATCAATAGAGCTGCTCAAGCTTGCCTCGGACCCATTTTAACAATTTTAAGCCAACATACTTTTACAAAATTGTATGTGTTCTGCGGACCTGGAAACAACGGCAGAGATGGGCTTGCTGTAGCTAAATTGCTAGCAGAAAGAAATTATCAAATAGATATTTACTGTGCAGAAGAAATAAAAGAAGAATGTATCTGCATAGCAGATTCCAATCAGCACATGCTTGCACAATTGCTCATGCCTGATTCTGACTTACCGTTTATTGAACCTGGAAGTCTAGTTATAGATGCTCTGTTTGGTTCAGGATTCAATCAACCCATCAGAGGTCAGTACGAAAAACTGATTAGTTTAATTAACCAGGCCAAAGCTTTTGTGGTAGCAATTGATTTGCCATCCGGAATAGGTGTTGAACCTAACAGCACTTTGTTTCAAGAGCATTTAATAGCCATTAAAGCAAGTATTACAATCAGTTTCCAACAACCAAAGCCTGTTTTTTTCTTTGAAGAATTGGCTAAATACATTGGCAATTGGCAGGTAATTGAAATTGGTTTGAGCCGCATTTTTGAAAATCAAACCAACAGTTTAATTCATTACCAAAAT
>CANHRW010000244.1 GCA_947462865.1 Bacteroidota bacterium
AAAAGTAAAATCAATAAACAACGAATAGCTAGGCGTAAAATTATTTTGAGGTACATGACCCTAAAAACACTGGCTTCAATTTATAATCTCAGCTAGTATGTAATGTTTTATACAACCTCAATAGGGTATTTGGAAAATAGCAATTTGACAAGTATTTTTTTTAAACGCGATGTCTTTTGGAAATTCATTCGCATTAAAAAGATTGATACAAGTTGCAAGTAACTGAACTTGGCAATCCGACTTGTCTTAAAAAATGCTATGGTATTGGAATTCACCTCTTCTTGAATGTAAGTTCAAAGAGGCAAATTACATAGATGATCTCATTAGAAAAAACATCTTGAATGTTGCAGTAGGTTTATAAAATGATGCGTTTCAGATTCAATTTTTATTCTTTAACCTCAAACAATTCTTCTTTGCTCACCTTTTGAATTTTATCTCCCTTTTTCAAAAGTTTTGAAACAACATTGTATGGACCCGCAATAATTTCATCTGCAGTATCTAAGCCAGTAACAATTTGAATGTATTTATCATCTTGAATACCGGTTTTAACCTGTTTAACTCCTGCTTCAGCATTTTGATGGGTAAATACCACTTCAACTTCTTTATCTGGACCATCTGTTTGTGTGGTATCAACTTCCTTATTGTTACGAACTGTAACAGCTTCAATTGGAACACTCCAGGCTTCGGTAATTTTAGAAGTTTCTATTTCAACACTGGCACTCATACCAGGTCTGAAAACAGATTTACGTTTACCAAATTGGGCTTTTAAATCGGCGTAACTTGAATTGAGTATGCTGATTTTAACAATGAAATTGGTTACTTGGTCTGAAGTGGTTGCAGCATTGGTGGTTGCGCTGTTTGCAACTTCTCTTACCAATCCAGTAAATTTTCGGCCAGGGTAGGCATCAACATCAATTTTAACGGTGTCTCCAATCCCTACTTTTACAATGTCGTTTTCATTGACATCTACATTTACTTGCATTTGGTTTAAATTGGCAACGCGCATCATTTCAGTTCCCGCCATTTGAGATGTTCCAACCACTCTCTCTCCTTTTTCAACACTTAACTTGGAAACAATTCCGTTTACCGGCGAATAAATATTGGTTCTGCTCAAATTTTTCTTGGCTTCACTTAGTGCTGCATTGAAACTCTTTACACTGAATTCTGCTGCAATGATGTTTTGTTTGCCAGCTTCAACCTCTGCTTTGGCATTTTCATATGCCGACTTTGCACTTTCATATTCAGCTTCTGAAATCAATTGTTGTGCATGCATTTTTTGATTTCTTTTGAATGCATTTTCAATTTCATTGAATTTGGCTTGAGCTTGTAATAACCTTGCCCTTGTACTAGCCAAATTTGCCTTTGTGTTGTTGAGTGATGCTTCACTTCGGTCTAAAGAAGACAGGTACAATTCAGGGTCAATTTTTGCCAATAATTTACCAACAAAAACAGAATCGCCTTCTTTAACGTACAATTCCATAATTTCTCCAGATACATCGGAGCTAATTTTTACTTCTTTCTCTGGTTGAATACGGCCATTTGCAGAAACAGATTCTATCAATGTTCTTTTCTCTGCTTTTATACAGGTTACTTTTAACCCTTTTTCTTTTCCAAACCAGCCTGATTTTTTTCCAATTACGGCTATAACCAATAAAACCAATACGGCTCCGCCAATGATATAATATATTTTATTTTTCATGTCTTGATTAGTTAAGTTCTTTTCCCAGGTAAAAATCAATTAATTTTTTTCTGAAGATTAAATTGTATTTAGCTTGTGTGAAGTCAGTTTGGGCCATTATGTAATTGCTTTTGGTATTTAAATAATCGGTAATGCCCATTTGGCCCATTTCAAATTGTTGTTGTGCTATTTCATACGATTCTTTATTGGCAATGAAGTTGTTTTTACTAGCAGCATATTTCTTTTGTGCAAACATGAAGTCTTGGTGAGCCTTGGTAATTTCTTGGTAAAGGCTTTGGTTGGCTTGTTGCAAGGCAAGCTTATTGGTTTCTATGCCCAGTTTAGATCTTTGTATATTGGCATTCACATTCCATGCATTGAATAAGGGTAAGCTAACAGATAATGAAACCGAAGAACCTAAGTTTTGTTCGAATTGACTTTTGAATGAATTGGTTTCATAACTATTGTAAGTTGGATAAGGCATAAATACAGAAACAGGTGTGCCATTGTTGTACCAATAGCCAAAAGGGCGGTCTGTAAAAGTTGGTGTGCCAACACCGTATTTGCTTTGTGAAGTGTAAAATGTATTGAGTCCGGCGTTTAAACTTACTCTAGGAGATCGGCCTCCATTGGCAACTAATTTTTCTATCCTTGAGCTTTCTAACCGGAGTGAATTAGCCTTTATATTGGGACTAACTTTAACAAATCGTTCAAAAATAACATCGGCTGTTGAAACATTTGAATCAATTAAATTGGTATCATCATTAATGGATGCAACGCGCATTGTTGAGTCTTTTTGAATGTTCAATAAATTACACAATTCTAAATAAGAGAGCTCACACGCATTTTCCGCATTCACTAAATTAGATAATTGACTGCTGTATTCAGCTTTCAATTGCAAAAGACGTGCTTTGTTACTATTGCCTAGTTCATACATTTTTTCTTGTTTTTCAAGCATTTTTTGTGCTGCCTCTACACGTGTTTTGGCAGACTCTTTGAGTTCGATATTTTGTAAAACAGCCAGGTAAGCATTGCAAACACTCAATTGTAAATTGTTGACCGCTTGTTCTAAATCTTTTTTGTTGGCGTTGAGTTTTTTTGCTTGCGAGCGAATGTTATTGCTGTTTTGAAATCCATTAAAAAGATTCAAATTGGCATTGATACCTGCCGAATTGGTTTGAAACGATTGGTCTTTTTGTGCTGAGTTGGTTTCAGGATTAATGGCAAAACCTGTCTGCCAACTGTTAGAGAAACTGCCATTAACTGATGGAAGAACAGCTGCTTTTGATTGCAAATAGTTCTCTCTCAGTAGTTTATTTTCAATTTGTTTTTGCTGAATGTTGATATTGGCTTCGGTTGCCTGCTTAATACACGCTTGTAAGGTCCATACTTTTTGCTGTTGTCCTTCAGCAATATGAGACAACAAACACGCGAAGACCCAAAATCCAATTCTTTTTTTTAATATTTGAAGTGCC
>CANHRW010000245.1 GCA_947462865.1 Bacteroidota bacterium
GGCAACTTCGTTTCCGTTCAAAAGATTCATATTACAATCCAAATTGTTTGAGGTGATGGTCTAAATGTTTGTACATGCCTTTGCCATATTGTTCTGGGCTTATTTTACCGTAAAATGGATTGGGATGTGTGGTACATGCAGCTTCACCTGCAACAGAAAAATTGCGCATAATTTCTAGCAATTTTGTTTTTTCAATTTCAAATTCAGGCTGGTTACTGATGATATAATTGGGTGAAGTATGGGTGCTTTTAGGCCAGGGTTTGTCGTTGTAAAAGCTCGATTTGAACAATGGTCCTAAAATTCTACCAATGAACAGTCGTGCTTCTTTGATACTGCCATTGGCAACTTCAAATGTTTTGTAACAATGCAAACACATTTGTGCTGCATTCATTTTTCCCCACAAGGCTTTGGTATTGGCTTCTAGTCTTTGAAGTCTTTGGGTCAATTCAGAAAGTACAATTGGGTCGTATATACTTTTCATTACTTGTTGTTTTTAGTCAAGTTTCAATACTGCCATAAACGCAGATTGAGGAATTTCAACTGAACCAACTTGTTTCATGCGTTTTTTACCTTCTTTCTGACGTTCCAATAATTTTCTTTTACGGCTGATATCACCACCATAACATTTAGCTGTTACATCTTTGCGCAAAGCCTTGATGGTTTCTCTTGCAATAACTTTGGTGCCTATTGAAGCTTGTACTGGAATTTCGAATTGATGGCGCGGAATGAGGTCTTTCAATTTTTCGCAAATGCGTTTTCCCCAGTCATAAGCACGGTCTTTATGAATGATGGCAGAAAGGGCATCTACATTGTCCTTGTTGAGTAAAATATCCAACTTTACCAGGTCGCTTCCTATATAGCCAATAGGTGTATAGTCAAAAGAAGCGTATCCTCTTGATATGGTTTTGAGTTTGTCAAAAAAGTCAAATACTACTTCTGCCAATGGCATGTCAAACTTCATTTCTACTCGGTCGGTTGTGAGGTAATTTTGTGTTTTCAATATGCCTCTTTTACCCATACACAATCCCATAATGGCTCCAACATAGTCTGTTTGAGTAATGATTTGTGCCGATATGAAGGGTTCTTCAACATGTTCAATGTAATTGGGTTCAGGTAAATCAGAAGGATTGTTTACCACAATCATTTCGCCTTTGTTGGTGTAGCAGTGGTAACTTACGTTAGGAACAGTAGTAATGACTGTCATGCCAAATTCTCGTTCCAATCTTTCTTGGATGATTTCCATGTGCAACATGCCTAAGAAACCGCAACGGAATCCAAATCCAAGTGCAGCTGATGTTTCAGGTTCAAAGGTTAAGGAAGCATCGTTGAGTTGTAGTTTGTACATGCTCTCACGGAGTTCTTCAAAATCTTCGGTATCTACTGGATAAATACCTGCAAACACCATTGGTTTAACATCTTCAAATCCTTTGATGATTTCTGTAGTTGGATTGGCAACTGATGTAATGGTATCTCCCACTTTTACTTCACGGGCTTCTTTAATACCTGAAATAATATAACCTACATCTCCAGCTCTAACTTCGTTTTTAGGAGTCATTTCGAGGCGTAAAATACCTACCTCATCTGCTATGTACTCTCTGCCTGTAGCAATGAATTTAACTTTTTCTCCTTTTTTGATGGTGCCGTCCAATACCCTGAAATAGGCAATGATACCTCTGAATGAATTAAAAACCGAGTCAAAAATTAAGGCTTTGAGTGGTGCCTCTGGATTGCCTTTTGGAGCAGGAACTCTATCTACAATGGCTCTTAAAATTTCATGTACACCAGCACCTGTTTTACCACTGGCTCTTAAAATTTCTTCTCTTTTGCAGCCAATTAAATCAACAATTTCATCGCTGACTTCTTCTGGCATAGAATGGGGCAAATCAATTTTATTCAGCACTGGAATGATCTCTAATCCTTGATCAATGGCCAAATACAAATTACTGATGGTTTGTGCCTCAATACCTTGAGAAGAGTCCACAATCAACAATGCGCCATCACAGGCTGCAATTGACCTAGAAACTTCATACGAAAAATCTACGTGACCTGGGGTATCGATAAGGTTCAATACATATTTTTTTCCATCGAGCACATAATCCATTTGAATGGCGTGGCTCTTGATGGTAATACCGCGTTCTCTTTCCAAGTCCATGTCGTCAAGCAACTGGGCCTGCATTTCTCTTTTACTGATGGTTTGGGTATATTCTAACAAGCGGTCAGCTAAAGTGCTTTTACCGTGGTCGATATGGGCAATGATGCAAAAATTTCTAATATGGTCCATTGTCTGCAAAAGTAGGCTTTTTGTTTCTCAAATTGGTATTTAGAAACATATTTTTTAGTCAGAAAAATATGGCTTTTGAAGCGTAACAACTTTTAGGTTTGTAGCATAAAAAAGGTGCGGCGAGCAAAGCTCGCCGCACCTTTTTAGCTTGTAGCCCTTGAATTATTAAGTAAACCTTGGGTCAGATTCCATGACATGACCACATTGTTTGCAGGTTCTTAAATCATCAGAACCATAGTAGGCTCGGAACCTAGGTAAGAAATCGCTTTCAATGTCATTTAACTCAAAATAAGTTTCGTGCAGTTTGTGGTTGCATTTTTCACAAAACCACAACAAGCCATCTTGGTAGCCTTTACCAGCTCTTACTCTTTCAATCACTAGCCCAATTGAACCCTCTGTTCTACCTGGAGAATGTGGGGTTTTAGGCGGACACAAGAACATGTCGCCAGGGCCAAGTGGAATATCTACTGCCTGCCCATTTTCTTGAATTTTCACTACAATATTGCCTTCTAATTGGTAAAAAAGTTCCTCTGTTTCATTGTAATGGTAATCTTTTCGGGCATTAGGTCCGCCAACTATCATTACAATATAATCGGTTCCTTCGGGGTATAAATTTTTATTGGCAACTGGTGGTTTGAGCAGGTGACGGTTTTCGTCAATCCATTTTTGTAAATTAAAAGGTTTGCGAATCATATGTTGTGGTTTTTTTAGCAAATTAATCTTTGTATTGAGTTTATCCAAAGTAAATTGCCAATTCAAACAAAAATCAGTTTCATGGAATCCGCTGCCAAAACCATACAACCCAGTCAAATATTCAGCGTTGCCAAAGCCAAAGCTGCAGAGAACATTTTTTTTAAGAA
>CANHRW010000246.1 GCA_947462865.1 Bacteroidota bacterium
AATTTAAACAAGGTTTAAAATGCTGCTCGTAAATTTCTTTTAATTGTTCTTCTGGCGCTTTGAAACGTTGACTAACAAGCCATATTCCACCTAAAATTAGAAACCCCAATGCGGGATAAAACAATAATTTAAAAAATTTACCCATCTTTCAAATGTAGTAATTATCATTTAAATACATATTCTACTCAAAAAACTGTCAATTTCTTCGATGAATTTTTTATCAAATGCACTATGTGTTTTACTTTTTATATAAAATACACAGGCATTTTCTGAATACGCATTTCCGATGTCAATGGTTTTTTCTGAACTTGAAATTGGATCATTGATAGAGGCTAAAAACAATACAGGAATTTTAAGCGATTTTGCATAAATAAACTGCGTTCGTAAAGCATATTTAGGAGCAGAAGAATATAAATAGTTAATTAACAGGCTTTCGGATTGTAATAAATGAATAATAAACGCCCTTTTTACCCTAGATTTTACAAATATTGGGGCGATTTGTGTTAATAATTTTTTTAGCCATTTTGATTTTAAAAGCAAGCTCCCTAGGGTGTTCAAAAAAGAGGTGTTATTTACTAATTGAAAGGCCCTATAGCTAAAAGGTGTAGAGGGTGATACCAAAATCCAGGCACGAATAGTTAATATTTTACTTTGAATGAGTGAGGCTGCAACCCAGTTTCCAAAACTAAAGCCACCTAAAAAAACTTCTTTGCCGAACCCAAGTCTAGACAACAACTCCATTAGCCCGGTTTCTAAACCAGAACCCTCTTTTCTACAATATAATAATGGGGTTTCAATAACCAACAATGAAATATTTGCTGGTAGCGCTGCCAATAAACTTCTATAAATAGCGGTTCTTTCACCAAATCCGGCAAAAAAAATCATTGGCATACCCTTATTGCACCAAAAACAATAGGTAAACCGAATATCAGCGTTTTCAAAAACACCTGTTTCTTGTGTATTTTCTATGTTCAAAACAGAATAAATATGAAGATGTGTAAAAATACTTTTTAATCTTTTAGAATACACTAGAAAATTGAATGTACATTTGTATAATTTATACCTACACCATCACAACAAACATCAAGCGATATGCCTAAAGATTCAAGTATTCATTCAGTTTTAATTATTGGAAGCGGTCCTATTATTATTGGGCAAGCCTGCGAATTTGATTACAGTGGAAGTCAGGCCGCTAGGTCATTAAAAGAAGAAGGCATTAAGGTGGTGCTCATTAATAGTAATCCGGCCACCATTATGACTGACCCAGTTACGGCAGATCATGTTTATTTGTTGCCTTTGAATTCAGATTCGATTGTTAAAATTCTTGAAGAACACCAGATAGATGCTGTTTTACCAACTATGGGCGGTCAAACAGCCTTAAACCTTGCGATTGAATGTGAAGAAATAGGTATATGGCAGAAGTACGGTGTTCGCATGATTGGTGTAGATACCAAAGCAATAGACACCACTGAAAACCGAGAAAAGTTCAGGCAAAAAATGATTGAAATTGGGGTTGGTGTGGCACCCTCAAGAACTGCAAATTCTTTTTTAGAGGGTAAAGAGATAGCTCAAGAAATTGGTTTTCCTTTGGTAATCAGACCATCTTATACGCTTGGTGGAACCGGTGGTGGTTTTGTGTGGAGTAAGGAAGAGTTAGATGGCGCCTTGCAAAAAGGATTAACGGCATCGCCAACACATGAAGTATTGGTTGAGAAAGCAGTCTTTGGTTGGAAAGAATTTGAATTGGAGCTCTTGAGGGATAAAAACGACAGTGTAGCTATTATTTGTACCATTGAGAATTTTGATCCAATGGGAATTCATACAGGAGATTCAATTACTGTAGCACCAGCTATGACTTTGAGTGATACGTGCTTTCAGCGAATGAGAACAATGGCTATAGAAATGATGCGTAGTATTGGAAATTTTGCAGGTGGATGCAATGTTCAATTTGCCGTTAACCCAGATGATGAACAAATTATTGCAGTAGAAATCAATCCAAGGGTGTCAAGGTCTTCTGCATTGGCATCAAAAGCAACGGGTTATCCGATTGCTAAAATTGCTGCAAAGTTGGCAATTGGCTACCACCTAGATGAATTAAAAAACCCAGTTACACAAACGACCTCGGCATATTTTGAACCAGCCATTGATTACGTGATAGTTAAAATACCTAGGTGGAATTTTGATAAGTTTAAAGGTTCAAATAAAACACTTGGGCTTCAAATGAAAGCTGTAGGTGAGGTAATGGGTATAGGTAGAAATTTTGTGGAGGCATTTCAAAAAGCTACCCAAAGTTTAGAAATCAAAAGAAACGGTTTGGGGGCAGACGGCTATCAGCAAAGAAAGTTGGAGGACATTGTAGAAAAACTAAAAAATCCAAGTTGGGATAGAATGTTTGCTGTTAAAGATGCTTTGAGCATGGGAATGCCAGTTTCTTCATTAGAAAAAATCACCAAAATAGACCGTTGGTTTTTGAATCAAATAAATGACATGGTAAAATTGGAAACAGATACCAAGCGTTTTAATGTGAAAAATTTGCCAAAAGAATTGCTCATTGAACTCAAACAAAAAGGTTACAGCGATATTCAGATTGCTTACTTATTAGGTGGAGATACTACTGAGGATGGTATTTGGGATCTTAGAAAAACACTAGGCATACACAGAATTTATAAAATGGTTGATACTTGTGCTGCTGAGTTTGCTTCTCCAACAAATTATTTTTACTCTACATTTGACGGAGAGAACGAGAGCATACCAAGTAACAAGAAAAAAATCATTGTATTGGGTTCGGGTCCAAACAGAATTGGACAAGGTATAGAGTTTGATTATTGTTGTGTTCATGGTTTATTGGCTGCTAAAGAAGCTGGATTTGAAGCCATCATGATCAATTGTAATCCAGAAACAGTCAGTACAGATTTTGACATGGCCGATAAATTGTATTTTGAGCCAGTATTTTGGGAAACATTAAGAGAGATTGTAGAATTAGAAAAGCCAGAAGGTGTGATTGTACAATTGGGCGGTCAAACAGCGCTTAAATTAGCTAGAAAGCTTCATGAACACGGAATAAAAATTATCGGTACAACTTTTCCAGACATGGATATTTCAGAAGATAGGGGAAGTTTCTCTGACTTATTA
>CANHRW010000247.1 GCA_947462865.1 Bacteroidota bacterium
AAAAAAATTGTATGTATCACCTATATTACTAGAGGGTATGTTATCTAAAAGAGAAATTGAGGTATTGCAATTAATTTGTAGGGGAATGAATGCAGAGCAAATAGGTGCTTGTCTCTATATTTCAAAGAATACTGCACGAAAGCACCGGCAAAATATCATGAGCAAAACAGATTGTCACAATGTACAAGAATTGTTGCAGTATGCGTCAGTAAATCGATTGTTGTCTGAAAAATATTAAATAAAATTTTTCTTAATTTATTGGATTTAAATAAATTGTACTCAAAAGATGAGTTATGTTAAAAAGAATTAGAAATTATTTAGCCTTAATTATTGGTTTTGGTGCAGGTTCTTTGTTCAATACAGGTGTTTTAGAAATTGGATCGAAATTGATTCCAGCACCTCAAGGCGTTGACATTGCAAATCTTGAATCCATCAAATCGCATATGCATTTATACCAGCCCAAGCATTTTTTATTTCCTTTATTAGCTCATGGATTGGGAACATTCATTAGCGTATGTGTATGCTTAATCATTGCAAACACACAATATCCAAAGAGGTATGTATTAGGCATTGCGTCTTGCTACTTTTTCATTGGTCTTTCTATGATTTTGATGATGCCATCACCCTTGTGGTTCAATTTGCTTGACCTAACTTTGGCTTATTTTCCAATGGCCTTTTTAGGCTATCAATTGGCAATTAAAAAATCTGAAAGTGTTGCTTAAAAATTAAATAGATATTATTTCGCACTCAAATCAAAGGTAGTTTCCATTACATCAACTACATTTTTTCCTACAAACAATTTGAAAGTTCCGGGTTCTAATACCCTTTCCATATTGGCATTGTAAAAACACAATTCATCAGTAGCAAGTTTAAAATAAATCTGTTTTCTTTGGCCTGCTTTCAAATGTAATTTGGCAAACTTTTTCAATTCTTTAACTGGCCTGGTGCTACTACCTACCAAATCTTGTACATACAGCTGTATAATTTCATACCCGTCTCTTTCTCCTGTATTTTGAACTTCAATACATGCTTCAATGGTGTCTTTTTCTTTGTATTGGCTTTTGTTCAATTTTAAGTTTGAATAAATAAATTGGGTATAACTCAAACCATAACCAAAAGGGTAAAGTGGAGTATTCTCAATATCTAAGTATTTTGAAGTGTATTTTTGAGAATTGTCAAATGGCCTACCCGTATGTTTTGCTGCATAATAAATTGGAACCTGTCCAACATTTCTCGGAAAACTCATGGTTAATTTGCCTGAAGGGTTAGCATCTCCAAACAATACTTTACAAATCGCAGGGCCAGATTGTGTTCCTAAAAACCATGTTTCTAATATTGCAGGAATATGATCGTTTTCCCATGAAAGTGTCAATGGTCTTCCATTACTGAGCAACAAAACTATAGGTTTACCCAGTGCATGTATTGTTTTTAATAACTGCATTTGGTTGCTAGGAATGCCAATATCAGATCTACTTGCGGCTTCACCGCTCATGCCTTCAGATTCTCCCAAAGCCATTACAATGATATCAGCTTCAGATGCAACAGCAATTGCTTCATTTAACAATGTTTCAGCACTTCTTTTGTCAATGAATTCTTGGATATGCATTTTTTGAATTAACAAAGTATCGTCTGTTACATTGGCACCCATTGCATATGAAATAGTGGCTTTACCAGCTGTTCTAGATTGAACGGCATCCCATAAGTTTTTGGCTTGGGTCCAATTACCAGCACCGCTCCAATTGCCAATTAAATCTCTTTTGTTTTTTACAAAAGGACCAATTAAAGCAATTTTTCCACTTGTTTTTAAAGGCAAAAGATTGTTTTCATTTTTTAACAAAACCATTGAGGCAATAGCTGTTTGTTCGGCAGCTTCCAAATTTGCTGTGGTCATGATGGTTTGTTTGGCTCTTGATTCGTCACAATACAAATAAGGGTTTTCAAACAAGCCCAATTGCCATTTGGCATCTAAAATTCTATAAACAGCAGCATCAATATCAGCTAGTTTAACATCGTTTTTTTCAACAGCTGATTTTAAATAAGTCATGTAAACAGCTCCTTGCATGTCCATATCAATGCCTGCATTCAATGCGGCCACTCCAGCTTCATATTCGTTTGCCACATTGCCATGGTTCACCATTTCGTTGATTGAGGTATAATCGGTTACTACAAAACCTTTGAAGCCCCATTGTTTGCGAAGCAAATCGGTCATCAACCATTTGTTTGCAGTAGCAGGAACGCCGTTGATTTCGTTGAAGGAACTCATTACACTTGCTGCACCAGCATCAATGGCTGCTTTGTAAGGTGGTAAGTAAACATTGAACATATTTTGCTGGCTCATGTCAACCGTATTGTAATCTCTTCCGGCAATAGGAGCACCATATAAGGCAAAATGTTTCACACAACTTAAAATGCTTTCTTTGTTTTTTAAACTGCTGCCTTGGTAACCTTTTACTTTAGCTCTGGCAATGGCTGAACCCAATATAGGATCTTCTCCTGAACCTTCAGCAACTCTTCCCCAACGTGGGTCTCTGGCAACGTCAACCATAGGCGAATAAGTCCAATGTAGGCCATCTGCACTGGCTTCAGCAGCTGCAATTTTTGCCGATTGTTCAGACAAGAGCGTATCCCAGGCACAAGATTCACCCAATGGAATTGGGAAAATGGTTTTGTGTCCATGTATCACATCATAGCCAAACAGCAATGGAATTTTAAGCCTGGATTGCATGGCTAAGTCTTGCAATTTTCTGGTATAGGCTGGTGTGTAAGCATTGAAAATATTGCCACATCGGCCACTCATAATATCTTGTTTGTAATTGTCACGCATGACAGGTCCAGTTACCGACATGTCACTAGTGTACAAAGTCAATTGCCCAAGTTTTTCGTCTACAGTCATCTTTGAAATGAGTTCCTGAATAAAGGCCTCTTTGTTGGCCAGTTTAGTGTTTTTGTTTTTTTGCGCAAAGCTCCATTGGCTCAAGCCAATGAGCATCATAAAAACGATGGTTTTTGTCAAATTTTTCATGTGTTATTTTGCAATTTATAAGATTTTTTGATGGCTTTCAATTTTATTAATCACAGGTTTTAATTTATGGCTAAATCAATTTTCT
>CANHRW010000248.1 GCA_947462865.1 Bacteroidota bacterium
TCAACCCTTGTACAAAAGGTTCGGTTGCTATTGTTGCAAATGGAGTAGCTCCTGATTATGTAAATATAGATGTGTCAATTATGGCTAGTTGTAGCAATAAGCCAGTTGATGCACAACTAAGCAATTGGTTTTACTTATTCAATGGCACCAGTTACGAAACTTCTTTTTACAGCGGTACTTCTAATAAAGCAAAGTTTACGTTGGAAAACGGTAAAACCTATAAACTAGAAACATTTTATAAAGGAACTACCTACACCGTTAATATCCCTCTTTCTAAAACTAATTTTGTGGTACCAAGTGTCAATGGTTTAAAATGCACTGCAACGTATGATGCAACAACCAATACGTTGAAAATAGTAGGGGTTTTGTCTGTAGTTTGTTAAGTGTTGATAGAGGCTATAAAAAAGGCGCGCTGGCATAGCCAGCGCGCCTTTTTTATATTACCCCCTTGTATTTAAAACTGCCAAGTCTTTACTTGCAGTATGAGTAAAAAACATCCATCAGGTTTACGCTTTCTTTTTTTTACCGAAATGTGGGAACGTTTTGGTTATTACCTTATGATAGGTATTTTTCAATTGTATTTAACCGAATCTATAGAAAAAGGAGGGCTTGGTTTTGACCGTAAGGAAGCAGCAGATATTTATGGAACCTTCATTGCATTTGTATTCCTGACTCCATTTTTAGGAGGATTACTAGCAGATAGAATTTTAGGCTATAAAAATGCTATCTTAATAGGTGGGACTATGATGGGAATTGGCTATTTAGGGTTAGCCTTACCCGGAATCCATTATTTTTATTTGTCGTTGTTCTTGATTATTCTGGGTAACGGATTTTTCAAGCCCAATATTTCAACACTCTTAGGTAATTTATATGCAGCCCCTGAGTACCAATCTCAAAAAGATGCTGGTTTCAATATCTTTTATATGGGAATCAATATTGGTGCTTGCGTTTGCAATTTATTTGCGGCCTATATGCGTAACAGGTATGGTTGGGGCTATGCATTTGCTACTGCAGGTATTGGAATGTTTATAGGTATAGCAACCTTTTTAATAGGCTTGAGGCATTATGCTCATGCCGATGTAAGAAAAGCAACTGCTCCAGAAGACATGAGTTTAGGTGGCATATTTATGCGGGTATTCTTGCCTGCAATTATTGTAGGTATCAGTGCATGGATGATACCAGGTAATATTTTTGGATCAGACAGTACAGATGCGTTCATATTTGCAACAATTCCGGTTATCATTTATTATATTGGTTTGTATGTAAAAGCAAGTGTGCAAGACAAAAGACCCTTGGCTGCACTGCTCAGTATTATGGCCGTATCGGTTATGTTTTGGGCCGTGTTTAAACAAAACGGAACGGCGCTTACAACTTGGGCTCAGTATTATACAGACCGAGAAATTCCACAAAGTATACAGCCAATAGCCAAGCAAATGTATTTGGCCGAAACGCTCACTTACAAACAAGATTCAGTGCCTTTTTTCAATGAACAATTTCAAGCAGTTAAAGAAAAAGGTGTACCTAAATTTACTTACGATTTTCCGGTTTATTTCAGGAATATATCGCCATCTCAAACTCCAGTAATGGAGCGTAAAGTGTATTTGTTCAATACCGAATTGTTTCAAAGTATCAACCCTTTTTGGGTGATTGTTTTTACCCCTTTGGTGGTAGCCTTTTTTACATGGTTAAAAGGAAGGCGAAAAAAAGACATGAGTACGGCTACCAAAATTGCATTTGGATTGCTCATTTCGGCATTGTCTACGTTTGTAATGGTGGCCGCTGTTTGGGCTGGAAGTAATGGCAGCATTAAGGTTTCACCAGCATGGTTAATATCTTGCTATGGTGTAGTTACAATTGGCGAATTGTTTTTGAGTCCTATGGGCTTGAG
The DNA here is from genome assembly GCA_947462865.1 of Bacteroidota bacterium. Classification (GTDB taxonomy): domain Bacteria; phylum Bacteroidota; class Bacteroidia; order UKL13-3; family UKL13-3; genus CAISCU01. Next base: position 1,889 of record CANHRW010000248.1, read on the forward strand.
TTTGGTCTCTAAATTGAGTCCGAAAAGACTCACTGCTGTTATGATGGGTGGTTGGTTTTTGGCAACCTCATTGGGGAATAAACTGTCTGGAATATTGGCAACTTTTTGGGACAGCTATGAAGACAAGTCTCATTTCTTTTTAGTGAACTTTTGTTTATTAATCATTGCTGCTACAGCCATGTTTTCGATGTTAAAATGGCTCAATAAAATTTTGGATGAACACCTTTCGGGCTAATTGAAAAGTAACGCACATTTTTTAGTGGAAATTTTACCCTATTTAAATAGAGAAACATTGGTAAATTGCCGTTGAAGTTTGGACACTTTTTTGATACTTCATATTAAAATCATTTGTTATGGAAGCAAAATTTTCACCTCGTGTTAAAGATGTCATCTCTTACAGTAGAGAGGAAGCCATTCGTTTAGGGCACGATTATATTGGTACTGAGCATTTGTTATTGGGCTTGATTCGTGAAGGAGATGGAAAGGCAATTAAAACGCTAAGAGCCCTAGAAATAGACGGCGTTAGACTCAAAAAAACAATTGAAGACAATATCCGTGCTTCAGCAACCAACAATACCAATTTTGTAAATATTCCGCTGACTAAGCAAGCAGAAAAGGTGCTTAAAATTACCTATCTCGAAGCTAAGATATTCAAAACAGATATCATTGGAACAGAACACTTGTTGCTGTCAATATTGCGCGATGAAGACAATTTGGCTTCTCAAATATTAGGACAATTCGGCATCACTTACGAAGTATTCAAAAATGCATTAGAAAGTAATTTGTCTGATTTTAAAAATGAAATGCCACCAGAAGAAGAAGAGTTCTATGGCCCACCAGCTGAAGAAAGAAAATCAGAACCCGTTCGCAAAGGAGATACCAAATCCAAAACACCCGTATTGGATAATTTTGGAAGAGACCTTACTAAAGCTGGAGAAGAAGGTAAGTTAGATCCCATTGTAGGTAGAGAAAAAGAAATTGAAAGGGTTTCTCAAATTTTATCGAGACGCAAAAAAAATAACCCTATTTTAATTGGTGAGCCAGGTGTAGGAAAAACAGCCATTGCAGAAGGCTTAGCACTTAGAATCATCCAAAGAAAAGTATCACGGGTGTTGTTTAATAAACGTGTAGTGATGTTAGATTTGGCAAGTTTGGTAGCTGGTACCAAATACAGAGGTCAATTTGAAGAACGCATGAAAGCCGTTATGAA
>CANHRW010000249.1 GCA_947462865.1 Bacteroidota bacterium
CGATTGAACCGCATGAATGCCTATTTCAAAAACCTGACACAATCATTCGAGATCATGATTCAGGGGATGGAACCTGCTCAATTTTTAAAATTTAGGATGAGTTTGCTGCCAGCTAGTGGTTTCCAATCTGCACAATACAGGCTGATTGAAATTTGCGCCACACCCATTTGCAATTTGGTTAACAAAGACAAAAGAGAGGCATTTCTTCACAAATCAGTTGCAGAACAATTGGAAGCCATTTATTGGAAATCGGGAGCAACAGAAGTTGAAACTGGTAAAAAAACATTGACACTGACTCAATTCGAAGCCAAATATGCAAATGAGTTTCTGAACCATGCACAATCAAATGAATCAAAAAATTTGTGGATGTTATACTTGTCAATGTCTGAAGCCGACCAAGAAAATGCAGATTTAAAAGCAGCACTCCGAGCTTTTGACAAAGCTGTAAATATTGACTGGCCATTGGTACATTACAAATCGGCAGTGAGGTATTTACAAAAAAGTCAAACTGATGTAGCAGCTACAGGAGGAACCAATTGGCAGAAATATTTGCCTCCACGTTTCCAGTTCAGAATTTTTTATCCTGAATTGTATAGCCAAGAAGAAATTGATACCTGGGGAACTAATAACCAATAAATGAACAAATCATTATCAATTAGTGTACTGCTATTTTTTAGTCTGTTTTGCTGCAACAATTTGTCGGCTCAAGTCATCAGCGAAAACGGTTTGGGTAAAACCTTTTACGACCCTGAAAAAAAACAAGTGAGAGAAATTTATCACTACATACTTGAATACACTTTTGTAGGAAGTTCAATTACTGATCAAGACAAAAAGTATGAGAAATCAGAAGCCATTAAAAATGGCCCATATACTTGTTACCACATCAATGGGAAACTCAAGCAAAGTGGCTATTACAACCGCAATAACAAAGATAGTATTTGGAAATATTACAATACCAAGGGGCAGTTGATTCAAACAGAAACCTATAGAAACGGACAGTTGGTTCATTGATTCAAAGCAACAAATGAATACCCATTTTAAACATATTGTTTTACTTTTATTGTTGCTGTATTCTCAGCTTTTACATGCTCAAAAGAAAGTAAGTTTAGAGGTTGGGAAAACCATTCGCATTGCTTCATGTAAAAACAAAAGCAGTTTCAAAGGAATTGATGTGTACGCAAGAACTACTCCCTACAACAAAAAAGGCATTGACCTTAAAACTGGTGATGGTTTAGTAGCTGCATTTTTTAGTAAAAATGCCAGTATAGATGCCAAACGTTTACCATGTTCAATGGGTGGAAAACAATATCAGATTGCGGCATTGCAAGAATACGAAACCGATGCAGGAACCAAAAAAATTGTGATTTGTTATACCAATTACGACTTAACGTTGATTTGGATTGATTTAGATGAGGCAATGAAAGCCAATGAAATCATTTGGCGTTAAAAGAGGTTTTTCTTTCTAAAGAAGAACACCCCACTTACCGAAATACAGACAGCCATTATAATCACTATCCAAAAGGCATAAGGATTTTGTTGAAAGGGCAACTCCACATTCATTCCGTAAATACTGGCAACCAAAATGGGCAATGATAAAATAATGGTTACAGAAGTTAAAAAACGAATGGTAATATTTAAATTATTAGAAATGATTGAAGAGTGTGCCCCCATCATATTCCCTAAGATATTGCTGTAAATATTTGCCATTTCAATGGCTTGACGGGTTTCAATATTCACATCTTCAATGAGTTCTTTTTCGCGTTCTTTGGCCCAATCTGGCAAGTTGAGTCTTTGTAAACGCAACATCATTAACTCATTTGCTTTTAAAGAAGTGCTAAAATATACCAAGCTTTTTTCGAGGTATAAAAGCTCTAACAGCTCTCTGTTTCTAGTAGAACGGTGTAAACTGTGTTCTATGTCGTTGGCCTTGTTGTTGATGTCTTTTAGGTTTTTTAAATACATCACCGACGATTTAAAAAATATTTGCATCACAAAACGCTCTCTGAATTGCGTATAAAAATTTTTGACTTTGTTCTCCTTAAAACCCTGAATTAACTCAGTAGGTCTGCTGCAAACAGTGATGATTAAATCGCGTTTTAAAACAATGCCCAATGGAATGGTGGTATAGGGTAAATCTTCACCTTGGTCGTTAATGACTGGAATTCTACACACAATGAGCATGCAATTTTTATGGCTTTCAACCCTGGCATTTTCATCTGGATCTAGCGGGTCATTGAAAACCTCTTGTGGCAACAACAATTGGGCCGATAATGAATTGACCTCTTTTCCTGTAGGACTCACCACATGAATCCAACAATCCTTTTCAGGTTTGTCTAATTCCAATAAACGGTTGTACGAACTTTTGAAAATTTGAATCATTGCGCCAGTTTCTGCTTTGTTGCGATTTCAAATATACAACCCAAATTTGATTCCTGTTGACAGCCCATTTAAATTTAAGGTTAATTATTTTAAGTTGATTTGGCCTAACTTGCAAGCCGTGAATGTCATTATTTTTACAGATGGATCAGCCAGAGGAAACCCAGGAAGAGGTGGCTATGGAGTAGTTTTAAAAAGTGGGATCCACTACAAAGAAATGAGCGAAGGTTATAGATTAACAACCAATAACCGAATGGAATTGCTGGCGGTTATCATTGGACTCGAAGCCTTAAAATTTGAACAATTGAGCGTTCAGGTTTATACTGATAGTAAATATGTATGTGAAGCCATCGAAAAAAAATGGTTAAACAATTGGCTCAGAACAGACTTTAAAGGCAAGAAAAACAAAGACCTTTGGTTACGTTACCATCAAATTGCCCAAAAACACATAGTTAAATTTCACTGGATCAAAGGACATGCAGGCCACCCGATGAATGAACGCTGTGATGTATTGGCAACCCAAGCTGCTGATGGCAAAAACTTAAAAATAGATCAGATATACGAACAACTTCAACAAGCTGAGCTTAGAGCAAATGCTAACAACAACCACCCTTTTTTATAAAATTATTTGTATATTGAATCGCAAATGAACACAGTATGCTCAACATTCTTGTTCCCAACGATTACTCCACAGAATCAAAAAATGCG
>CANHRW010000250.1 GCA_947462865.1 Bacteroidota bacterium
AAGCCTATAAAAGAAGAATTATTTGGTTTTTGGAGGGTCGCAGACCCATTTGGACAATCGTTGGAATTATTGGATTGTTTTTTGGATCCATCATTTTAACGGCTATAGTAAAACCAGGTGTTGTATTTTTCCCTCAAAGTGACCCTAACTTTGTATACACCTACATTCGTTTGCCAATTGGTACAGATCAAAATTATACCGATTCAATCACCAAATTAATTGAGAAAAAAGTTTACGGTGTTATAGGTGATTCTAATAAAATAGTAGAATCAGTGATTTCGAATGTGGCTGTAGGAGCTGGAGAACAAAACAATTTTGAGGCTTCATTTTCTTCTCAACCACATTTAGCAAAGATTACTGTAGCATTTGTGGATTTTTCACAAAGAAATGGAGAATCAACTACCCAATACTTAGATAAAATTAGAGCCGCTGTAAAAGGTATTCCTGGTGCTGAAATATCTGTTGAACAGGAACAAAATGGCCCGCCAACAGGTAAGCCTGTAAACATAGAAATTTCTGGTGATGATTTTGAAGAATTGGTTGTTGCCTCAAAAGGCCTAAAACGTTACCTAGATTCATTATCTATTCCTGGAGTAGAAGAATTAAAATCTGACTTACAAGCCAATAAACCTGAAATTGAAGTAATTATTGATAGAGAAAGAGCCAACAGAGAGGGTATTTCAACAGGTCAAATTGGAATGGAATTAAGAACAGCTGTATTTGGCAAAGAAGTATCGAAGTTTAAAGATGCAAACGATGAATACCCAATTAATTTGAGATACAGTTTTAATCAAAGAAACAATATCAACGAAATCATGAACCTGAAAATAACATTCAGAGATATGAATATGGGAGGTATGTTGCGCTCAATTCCATTGTCATCTGTTGCTAAAATTAGCTATGTGAACAATTTTGGAGGCATAAAAAGAAAGAACCAAAAACGATTGGTTACCATTTCATCCAATGTACTTTCTGGTTTTACTCCTAATGAAGTAGTTGCAGGTGTAACCAAAGCTGCTCAAAACTACAAATTACCTGAAGGCATTAGTATTGACCTTACTGGTGAACAAGAAGAACAAAAAGAAACAGGAACTTTCTTGGGAAGGGCTATGTTAATTTCATTGGGCTTGATCTTTTTAATTTTGGTAACACAGTTCAATTCCGTTTCAAAACCAATCATTATTTTATCTGAGATTATTTTCAGTATCATTGGTGTATTGATTGGATTTTCTTTGACTGGAATGAACATTTCTATCATGATGACAGGTGTTGGAATTGTAGCCCTTGCAGGTATTGTGGTGAGAAACGGTATTTTACTGGTAGAATTCACTGAAATTTTACATAGCCATGGTATGGATTACAAAGAAGCAGTGATTGAGGCTGGTAAAACCAGGATGACCCCAGTAATTTTAACAGCATCTGCAACCATTTTAGGCTTAATACCATTGGCTGTAGGCTTGAATATTGACTTTGTGACTTTATTCACCGAATTCAATCCTCATATCTTTTTTGGAGGCGACAGTGTGGCCTTCTGGGGGCCTTTGAGCTGGACAATGATTTTTGGTTTATCATTTGCAACATTTTTAACCTTGATTTTAGTTCCAATTATGTTACTTTTGTCATACAAACTGAAAGCAAAACTTGGATTGAACACCAAAACGCATTAAGCGGTTCATCCATGCTAACGATAATTGCGCCAGGGGTAGAGGCGCAATTTGTTTCATAGGCTAAACGGGTCCGAGCAATCGGGCCCGTTTTTTTTATGCCTTTTAAACAGCCATTTTTTTACCAAATGTTTAATGGGAATGTTTTTATTTTGAAGCATGATTAAAATCTACCACAACAACAGATGCAGTAAAAGCCGAAATGTATTGCAGATTTTACAAAACGAAGGAATTCCATTTGAAGTAATCAACTATTTAGAAACTAAACCCAATGTAGCAGAACTAAAAATATTACTTGAAAAAGCTGGAATAAAAGCAGAAGCAATGATTCGTAAAAATGAAGCATTGTTTAAAGAACAATACAAAGGACAAATGAAAACAAATGAAGAATGGGTAGATATACTGGCTGCTCACCCTATTTTAATTGAAAGACCAATCATAGAAACCGATACAAATGCAATGATATGCAGACCTCCTGAATTGGTTTACGAACTTTTAAGACAATAAAAAAGGGAGTAAACGCTCGTTTACTCCCCTTTACTTATTCTAAATATAACCCTTTTATTTATTGGCTACAATTCTCACTTTCACATTGAAAGTATTGGCAATTGCTCTATCGCCCAATCCTTCAAAAAAGCTAGCTGAACCATACTTAATTTCAAATGCAGTTCGGTCAATATCTAATTCTGCATTGGCAATTACTTGAGTAGGGTTGATTACTACAAAAGCTGGGAAACTAATTTCTTTGGTAATGCCTTTGATGGTTAAATCAGCAACTACATTGTAGTTGTTGCTACCAGTAGCTGCACCTTTGATTTCAGAAGCCGATTTGATTTTAATTTTTGCAGTGTTAAATTTTTCAGTTGCAAAAAAATCATCTGCTTTTAAATGACCTACTAATTTATCATGGTATTCGCCTGATAAATCTGTACAATCAATGCTTGCCATATCAATGGTAATATCGGCACCTGCCAATTTATTTGCATTAATAGTAATGTTTCCTGCTTGGTAAGCAACAGTACCAGAATGCTCTCCTACTACTTTTTTTGCATTCCATTTGAAGGTAGATTTTGGAGCATCTACATTGTACGTACCAGAAATTGCATTAACAATTTTTTTTGGAGGACCCGCCAACACAGATAATCCCAGACCTGCGAACGCGGCTAATAACATTAACTTTTTCATATTTTATTTTTTTGGTTTAAGAATTTAATTCAATACATAATTGATCAAGTATTTTATTCAACTGGGCAAAATCAGCTTCTGAAATGCCTTTTATTTTATAGTTAAAATGATTCACTTCAGGATCTAATTTTTTTAATAAATCAAGCCCCTTTTTAGTAATCAAAACATCCATTTGTCTGCGGTCTTCACAACATGCTGTTCTCGTTAACAACTCT
>CANHRW010000251.1 GCA_947462865.1 Bacteroidota bacterium
GAAAAGTTTTATCCGTTAAGGCTCCTACAGGGCAAACATCTATCACATTACCAGAAAAGTCATTATCTATGGCATTTTCAATATAGGTAGAAATTTCAGCATGATCGCCTCTGTTGATGACGCCATGCACACGACCATCTGTAATTTGATCCGCAACTTTTACACATCTGTAACATAAAATGCACCTGTTCATGTGCAATTGAATGTAGTTTCCGATTTTTATTTTTTCAAAATTTCTGCGTTCAAAATCAGTACGTGTTTTAGCTGAACCATGCTCATATGACAAATCCTGCAAATGACATTCACCTGCTTGGTCACAAACTGGACAATCTAGCGGATGGTTTAACAACAAAAACTCAACTACACCTTTTCTGGCATCAGTTACTTTTTCTGAAGAATTGTTTTTTACTTCCATTCCATCCATTACGGGGGTTCTGCAACTAGCAACTAGCTTAGGCATAGGTCTTGGATCTTTTTCTGAGCCCTTACTAACTTCTACCAAACAAGTTCTGCAATAACCGCCACTTGTCTTTAACTTGCTGTAATAGCACATGGTAGGAGGGGCTACGTCCGGACCAATCATTCTTGCGGCTTGCAAAATGGTTGTTCCATCAGCCACTTCAATTGTTTTTCCGTCTATTGTTATTTTAGCCATTTTCTTAATCTGTTAGGAAGTTAATTGATTGGGTGTTTTGCGTTACCATTGCTAACAAAAGATTCAAATTCAGGCCTAAAATGTCTGATTGCACTTGCTACGGGCCAAGCAGCAGCATCACCAAGTGGACAAATGGTATTGCCTTCTATTTTAGACTGAATTTCCCATAACAAATCTACATCTGCAAGCGTGCCATGTCCATCTAAAATTTTATGAAGTAATTTTTCCATCCAAGCTGTACCTTCTCTGCAAGGAGAACATTGTCCGCAACTTTCATGGTGATAAAAACGCGTAAAAGTATAGAGGTTTTCAACGATGCTTGTATCTTCATCCATCACAATAAAACCACCAGAACCTAGCATGGTTCCAGATGCAAATCCACCTTCGGACAAGCTCTCATAAGACATCAGCCTTTTTTCACCAGCAGGAGTTGTTAAGATTTTATCGGCAGGTAAAATGGGAACTGATGAGCCACCAGCCACTACTGCTTTTAATTTTTTATCATTTAATATACCTCCACAATAAGCTTCACTGTATATAAATTCTTCTACAGTTATGCCCATTTCTATTTCGTAAACACCAGGTTTTTTAATATGCCCTGAAGCTGAAATGAGTTTGGTTCCAGTAGATTTTCCTATACCAATTGCGGCGTAACTGTCACCACCATCATTTACAATGGGAACAACTGCTGCAATTGTCTCAACATTGTTTACTACTGTAGGGCAGCCATATAAGCCTGCAACTGCCGGAAATGGCGGTTTAATCCTAGGATTACCTCTTTTTCCTTCCAAAGATTCTAACAATGCAGTTTCTTCTCCACAAATATAGGCTCCACCCCCCACTTGAACATATAAGTCTAAGTTGTAGCCAGTCCCTAAAATATTTTGTCCAAGCCATCCATTTTGATAGGCTTCTGCTATTGCTTTTTCTAATATTTGAGCTACGTAAAAATATTCTCCTCTAATGTATATATAGGAGGTATTTGCACCCAATGCATAACTTGAGGTAATCATTCCTTCTACCAACAGGTGAGGAATTCTCGACATTAAGTAACGGTCTTTAAATGTACCTGGCTCTGATTCGTCGGCATTGCATACCAAGTATCTTGGAACTCCTTCTGGTTTTGCTAAGAAACTCCATTTCATACCCGTAGGAAATCCAGCTCCTCCACGTCCTCTCAAACCTGACTTCTTCACTTCTTCAACAATAGCTTCTGGCTTGAGTGTTTTGAGTGCTTTTTCAACTGAATTATAGCCGCCGTTGCTCCTGTAAACATCATACGATTGAATACCTGGAATATGGTCGTTTGCAAGTAATAATTTCTTTCCCATGGTTTAATATTGGTTTACTTCGACCTTGTCTAAATAAGTTTTTCTAGTGTTTTCTGCTTTCAATTTAGCAAGCATATCGTCCACTTTAGCAGTGGTAAGGTTTTCATGGAATTGAGCACCACACATAAGCATAGGTGCGGTTCCACATGAACCCAAACATTCTACAGTCTTTAGCGTAAATAAGCCATCAGGAGTAGTTTCACCCTCTTTAATTCCTAATTTGTTTTCTAGATGAGCCACAATTTCATTTGCTCCCCTTAACCAACAAGAACTGGTTCTACAAACCTCCAATAAACATTTTCCTACAGGCTTTAAATTGTACATGCTGTAAAAAGAGGCTACTTCAAATACTTCAATGGGCTGAATAGATAATAACTGAGCGACATATTCCATAACCTCTGGACTCAACCAGCCATCAAATTCAGCTTGAGCCAAATGTAATACAGGCAACAAGGCTGATTTTTGTTTTCCTTCTGGATATCGGCTTTTCATTCTCTGAACAAGCTCCAAGGTTTCATTGCTAAACTTAATTTCTTTTTTCTCCATGATTGAATTATTTAAGCGTCCAACTCTCCTGCAATTACATTCATACTACTCATTGCGACTATGGCATCACTCAAAGTTGCGCCCTTTACCATTTCAGGAAAGGCTTGATAGTATATAAAACAAGGTCTTCTAAAATGTAATCGGTAAGCTGCTCTACCTCCATCGCTTACTAAATAATACCCCAACTCTCCATTGCCACCTTCTACTGAATGATAAATTTCTCCAACTGGAACATCGGCTTCACCCATGACAATTTTAAAATGCCAAATCAATGCTTCCATATTATGGTATACTTCTTCTTTTGGAGGAAGGTAAAAAGACGGTACTTCTGCAAAAAAATTACCCTCTGGGAGGTTACTCAATGCTTGTCTGATAATTTTTAGGCTTTCTCTGATTTCTTCTTGTCTAACCATAAAACGATCATAAGTATCGCCATTGATTCCTACAGGAATATTAAAATCAAAATCGGAATAAGATGCATAAGGGTTCATAACC
>CANHRW010000252.1 GCA_947462865.1 Bacteroidota bacterium
CTATGAATTGCTCTTGTTAAATGGGTTGTTTATGTATATTTTGCTTTGGTTGAATAGCAAAAAAAAACAGGCTTACCCATTAAGATAAGCCTGTTTTAAAAAACTGTTATATGAAAAACTATTTCAGTTTAAAAGCTTTCTTTACTTTGTCTACATAGTCTAGTTTTTCCCAAGTAAACAATTCAACTTTTTTGCTGGTTTCTTTTCCATCCGGGCCCTTGAACTTGATGGTTTTGATTTCGTTCTTTCTTCCCATGTGTCCGTATGCAGCAGTATCGCTGTAAATTGGATTGCGGAGTTTTAAACGGGTTTCAATTCCATAAGGAGTCATGTCAAATATTTTGCCTACAATTTTGGCAATTTCTCCATCACTCATTTTTACTTTAGATGTGCCGTAAGTGTCAATGAAAATACCCATTGGATCTTTAACACCAATGGCGTAACTCACTTGAACCAATACCTCTTTACACAAGCCAGCAGCTACTAAGTTTTTAGCAATATGTCTGGTTGCATAAGCAGCAGAGCGGTCTACTTTAGAAGGGTCTTTTCCTGAGAATGCACCACCACCGTGAGCACCTTTTCCGCCATAAGTATCTACAATGATTTTTCTACCTGTTAAACCAGTATCACCATGTGGTCCACCAATCACAAACTTACCAGTTGGGTTAATGTGGTAATTGATTTTATCGTTGAACAAGTGCGCAAACTTTTTGTATTTTGCCTTTACTCTTGGAATTAAAATTTTAACGATATCGGTTTTAATTTTAGCCAACATTTTAGGCTCAGTATCAAAATCATCGTGTTGAGTTGAAACAACAATTGAATCAATTCTTACCGGCACATTGTCATCACTGTATTCTAATGTAACTTGGCTTTTGGCATCTGGTCTTAAATATTTGATTTGTTTGTTTTCTCTTCTAAGAGCAGCCAATTCAATCAAAATTTTATGAGCCAAATCTAATGCAAGCGGCATGTAATCTTCCGTTTCATTGGTAGCATAACCAAACATCATACCTTGGTCACCAGCACCTTGGTCTTGTTTTTTCTTGCGCTCTACACCTTGGTTAATGTCTGCTGATTGCTCATGAATTGCAGATAAAATACCACATGAGTTTGCTTCAAACATGTACTCGCTCTTGGTATAACCAATTTTTCTGATTACACCCCTAGCAATTTCTTGCACATCTAAATAAGCTTTAGATTTTACTTCACCGGCCAAAATCACCTGTCCGGTAGTAACGAGGGTTTCACATGCAACTTTTGAATCTGGATCAAAAGCTAAAAAGTTGTCGATAAGCGCATCAGAAATCTGATCCGCAACTTTGTCGGGGTGTCCTTCACTAACCGACTCTGAAGTGAATAAATAAGGCATATGTTTAATTGTTTCTATTTAGTGCATTGAATACCCGCACAAACCTTGGTCAAAGGGTTTTGAACATTTTGACTCGCAGTCCGCATTGTTTTACCACCGTGGTGTTCTTTCTCGGTTGGCATTCCATTTCGGGAATTCTGAATGCAGTGCAAAAGTAGTTGATTCTATTAAAAAACAAAGTTTTAAATATGGAAAATCAATAAGCTAAATTTGGAGAAAGCCATTTTTCTACTTCCTCTATGCTCCAACCTTTTCTTTGTGCGTAATCTGTTACTTGGTCTTTTTGAATTTTACCCAATCCAAAGTACTTGGCTTCTGGATGCGAAAAATAATACCCGCAAACGGCAGCCGTTGGATACATGGCAAAACTTTCAGTTAATTTCAACCCAATTGCATTTTCTGCATCTAACAAATTAAACAAGGTTGTTTTTTCTGTATGATCTGGACAAGCCGGATAGCCCGGAGCTGGCCTAATACCTTGGTATTGCTCTTTGATTAAATCTGCTTTGCTTAAACTTTCTTCTGGAGCATAAGGCCACAATTGGGTTCTTACTAGTTCGTGCATGTATTCGGCAAGTGCCTCAGCTAACCTGTCAGCAATGGCTTTAACCATAATGCTGTGGTAGTCGTCATGGTCTTTTTCAAATGCAGCAATGAGTTTTTCTATGCCAATACCTGCGGTAACTGCAAAACCGCCCATATAGTCTGTATTGTTTTGGTTGTCTTCGGCAATAAAATCTGCAAGGCAGCTGTAGGTTTGACCACTTGCTTTTTCGTTTTGTTGTCTTAAAAAATGCAGCATAGTGGTATTTCCGGCAATCGTTAATTTTACATCATCACCCATCCTGTTTGCTGGCCAAAATCCAACTACTGCATTTGCTTGAAGTGTTTTTTCTGAAATAATTTGATTGAGCATTTCATTGGCATCCGAAAACAATTTAGTTGCCTCTTTGCCGACTACTTCATCGCTCAGTATTTGTGGGTACCTACCAGCCAGTTCCCATGTTTGAAAAAATGGGGTCCAATCTATGTATGCTTTGAGTGTTTCGAGGTCGATATTTTCAAAAACTCTTGTGCCAGTAAAGCTAGGTTTTACAATGTTTTGCACGTTTACTTTTACATCAAATTTTCGGGCTTGTTCAATACTTAAATATTTCTTTTCTCTTTGTCTGTTTGCGTATTCTTCGCGGTACTTTGCGTAATCTTCTTTGATGTTTTGATGAAACAATGGACCAGCTTCTTTTCCAATTAATTTTTGTACTACGGGCACACTTTTACTTGCATCCACTACGTGCACCACAGAACCACTGTAATGCGGATCAATTTTAACAGCAGTATGAACCCTACTGGTAGTAGCCCCACCAATTAATAAAGGTGTTTTCAAACCCGCTCTTTCCATTTCTTTGGCAACTCCTACCATTTCGTCTAGGCTTGGTGTAATTAAACCACTTAAGCCAATAACATCTACATTTTCTTCGATGGCTCTGGCAATGATTTTTTCTGTTGGAACCATTACACCCATATCAATGATGTCAAAATTATTGCAGGCAAGCACCACCCCAACAATGTTTTTGCCAATATCATGCACATCGCCCTTTACGGTAGCCATTAAAATTTTTCCTTGTGAATTGCTTGTTTGGCCACTTTTAAGCTTC
>CANHRW010000253.1 GCA_947462865.1 Bacteroidota bacterium
AATGACCGTTCTGTTCCAGGTGCGAATACCTTCTTTAAATCTGAACAAGGTTTGCCTTGGGCTTTAAACATTGATCAATCTATTCCTTATACCATTGAGAAAACAGATTTCGTAAATGCTTACCCCAATTTCTTTAACTGGGCAAATTCTGGAGGTACAAACAATACCAATTGGTATACCAACCAAGCTGGTAATAGAGTTAGCAATAATTTAATAATTAGATAAGTTATTTCATGGTTACAAAACTGGCGGTTCCGAAAGGGCCGCCTTTTTTGCATATTTGAAGTATGAAGTCGTTTCAACTATCAACCAAAAATATATTCTTGCTTGCTCTTATTTTTCATGTGATAGCGGCATGGTTCAGCAGCGGCTGGCATCATCCAGACGAACATTTTCAGTTGATAGAGTTTGCTCAACATATCAATGGACATGTAAATGCAAGTGAATTACCTATGGAATTTCATCAAGCCATGCGGCCTACCCTTCAGGTTTGGTTGAGTTATATTCAAATTCAATTTTATCATTTTATTGGCATCAACAATCCATTTATCATTGCATTTTTAATGAGGCTACTCATTGCATTTGCTGGCATTGGTGCTGCCTTTTATTTTCACCAACAACTCAAATACAGAAGTGCTACATCTGCAAAAATTCATTTGTTGCTTTCATTGTTTACTTGGGCATTGGTTTATGTTCATGTGCGTTTTTCATCTGAAAATTTAACAGGTTTGTTATTGGTATTGGGTAGCGTTTTTTTGTTCAAAGAACAAACAGTCAAAAATATTGCCATTGGTTTTTTCTTGTTGGGTATGGCATTCGAAGCCCGTTTTCAGACTGGTTTCTATATTTTAGGCATTGGGCTTTATTTGCTGATTCAAAGGAAGTACAGCTTCAGACAATGGATTTGGGCTAGCTTTAGTGGGTGCATCGCCATTGCGGCATGTAGTTTACTAGATTGTTATTATTACCAAACTTGGACATTTACCCCATGGAATTATTTCAATTTGAATATTTTCCATCAGGTTGCAGCATCATTTGGAACCGAACCTTGGTATTGGTATTTGGCTCAGATCAACGAAAAACTCATTCCGCCTTTTGGCTTTGGTATTTTGGCTGGATTGATACTGTGTGTATGGAAACCTTCATATAGAATGATTGGCTTTGGACTCTTGTTCTTTTTAATTGGGCACAGTTTAGTTGGCCATAAAGAATTTAGATTTTTGTTTCCGCTTGCCTATTTTATTCCCTTGTTATTGGTATTGGTGTATGAGCAACTGAGCGATTTGTTTGCTACTAAATATCCGATTTTGCTACCAAGAATTGCCTTGGTATTGATCATTGTGAATGCAGTAGCATTGGGCATTGTTGCACTAAGCCCAGCGCATCAATTGGTGCCACTTTTAAATGCAATCAACCAAAATGTTCCTGCCCATGCCAAAGTATACTATACAGAGGAACACCCTTTTTACAGTGGTCGGAATAAAAACAGTTTTTACCTACAAAAACTGCTACTATTTGAACAGTTGAAAACCGATTCTATGCCTGATTTACAATCAACCAACAATAAGCCTGTTTTTGTAGTTTGTAATGCATTTGAAGAACCATCTTTTCTAAATGCTTATCAGAAAAAAGTGCGTTACAGCAGCTTTCCAGAATGGTTAAAGGTATTCAATTTCAACGGATGGATGAACCGCAGCAATTGTTACCAATTGTATGAAATTGTTTTAAAATAAGGTATCCGTTTCTAAGAGAAATAATCAGCACTGATGATTTCTTTGTGGCGAATGCCCTTTTCGGTTTGTTCTACCGTACAAGCCACATTTTGGGCATCATGTTCAAAAAACAACACATAACCACAATCGGCAGCCATTTGCAATACATCTTGCTTTTCTTTCATGGCATCTAATGGCCTAACATCGTAACCCATCACATATGGAATTGGTATGTGCCCCAATGTTGGAATTAAATCGGCCATATAAATCACATGAGTTCCTTTATAAGGTATAACCGCGTGCATCATTGAATTGGTATGCCCTTGAGTAAATAACAAATCTATGTCGTTGTGAAACTTTTGGTTGGTTCCCAATAATTTGAGCTGCCCACTCTCTTGAATTGGCAAGATGTTTTCCGTTAAAAAACTGGCCTTCTCTCTAGCATTGGGTTGTATACTTTCATGCCAATGTTGTTCAGCAATCCAATAGGTAGCATTGGGGAATGCAGTCTGGTATGCGGTTCTATCATTGTTCCAAACAATGCTGCCCCCACAATGGTCAAAATGCAAATGGGACAAAACCATGTCTGTAATGTCGTTGCGGTGAAACCCTAATTTGTGTAAGGATTTGTCTAAAGTGGCATCTCCATTTAAATAATAGTAACCAAAGAATTTATCGGATTGCTTGTTTCCAATGCCATTGTCAATTAAAATAAGCCGTTTGCCATCTTCGATTAACAAACAACGCATGGCCAATTGAATCATGTTGTTGGCATCTGGCTCGTGAATTTTAGACCAAATAGATTTAGGAACCACTCCAAACATGGCTCCTCCATCTAATTTAAAAAAACCAGTTTCTACAACATGTAATTTCATGAAATTCGTTCAATTAGGGTTTTCCTAAAAACTTCATTCTTCTCACATGTGAACCAATGGCTCCAACCATACTTGGATTGCAATGGTATGGAATATTGAATTTGGCGCAGGTTTCAGAAACTATTTTTTGAATAGCTGGGTAATGCACATGGCTAATATGTGGAAACAAATGGTGTTCTACTTGAAAATTCAAACCACCAACTAAAAAATTAAGCACTTTGTTTTTAGGTGCAAAATCGGCAGTGGTTCTGAGTTGATGTACTACCCAATCGTCAATTTTTTTGGCATCGTTTTCAGAAGCTTCTTCAAATGAAGTTTCCTCTACCACATGCGCCAATTGAAATACAATTGAAAGCCAAACACCAAATACCAAATTCATGACCAAATAGGCAGGCAACCATGTCCAAAATCCATGCACATAGATAGGC